>NZ_JBFAZJ010000013.1:0-221382 GCF_040681715.1 Streptomyces sp. NPDC051582 | reverse complement strand
GCTCCAGCACCGCCCACTGTTCATCCGTGAGATCTCCCCGCCCCATGAACAGCGATCATCCAACGCTCAAGATCCACTTTCGACACACGGCCTAGACGCCCGGGAAACGGCGCCTGAACCGGCCGTCCACCGGTCAGGCGCCGTCGGCCGGACACGCCCGAGCGCACCCGGCGGAATCAGGCCGCGGCGAGCTCCTGCTCGCGGACCGGCGTCGTGACCTTGGGCTTCTTGTTCGGAAGCGAGAGCCGGAAGACCCTGTGCCACGCCGAGTACACCTGCTTGGGCAGCGGTCCGGTGACGTACTGCAGCTCGTACTTCTCGAACAGGGCGCGCACCTTCACCGCGACCTCGGCGTACCGGTTGCTCGGCAGGTCCGGGAAGAGGTGGTGCTCGATCTGGTGCGACAGGTTGCCGGTCATGAAGTGCATGGCCTTGCTTCCGCTGATGTTGGCCGAGCCCATCATCTGGCGCAGGTACCACTGGCCGCGCGTCTCGCCCTTGATCGACCGGCGCTCGAAGACCTGCACGCCCTCGGGGAAGTGCCCGCACATGATCACCGAGTGGGACCAGACGTTGCGGACCAGGTTCGCGGTGAACGTGGCGGCGAGCGTGGTGAGGAACGACGGGCCCGAAAGCAGCGGGTGGATCACGTAGTCCTTGAGCACCTGCTTGCGGATCTTGCGGCCCACGGCCCTGGCCCGCGCGCGGAACTCCGGGTTCTTGCGGCGGCGCTTGTTCAGGTTCCTGCCGAGTTCCAGGTCGTAGGCGGCGATGCCGTACTCGAAGAAGCAGGCGTTGAGGAAGTTCCACAGCGGCTGGCCGAGGTGGAACGGGTGCCACTTCTGGTCCTCGTCGACGCGCATGATGCCGTAGCCGAGGTCGTTGTCCTTGCCGATCACGTTGGTGTACGTGTGGTGCAGCTCGTTGTGCGAGTGCTTCCACTGCTCGGCCGGCGAGACGTGATCCCAGTCCCAGGTGGTGGAGTGGATCTTCGGATCCCGCATCCAGTCCCACTGGCCGTGCAGGACGTTGTGGCCGATCTCCATGTTCTCCATGATCTTCGCCACGGACAGGCCGGCGGTGCCGATCAGCCACGCGGGCGGGAAGATCGAGAACAGCAGGACGCCCCTGCTGACCAGTTCGAGTGTGCGCTGCGCCGAGATGACCTTGCGGATGTAGGCGGCGTCCTTCTCGCCGCGGCCGGCGATCACCTCGTCGCGGATCGCGTCCAGCTCGCGGCCGAGCTCCTCGATCTGCTCCGCGGTCAGGTGGGCGGTGGGGTCGATGGCGGTCAAGGTGCTCCTACCGTTCGATGTCGCAGGGGCCCGCCGCGGCGGACACGCAGGTCTGGATGAGGACGCCCGGGCCGGCCTCGGTGATCTCGCCGGTGCGCAGGTCGCGGACGGCGCCCGCCGTGAGCGGCGTGACGCAGCCGAAGCAGACGCCCATGCGGCACCCGGACGGCATGAGCACGCCGGCCTCCTCGCCGACCTCCAGCAACGGCGTGGCGCCGTCCGCATCGACGGTCTTGTCGGTGGCGGCGAACGTGACCTCGCCACCTTCGCCGGTGACGACGACGCCGGGGCGGAAGCGCTCGGTGTGCAGGCGCTCCGGGACGCCGTGCTCGGTCCAGTGGCCCTCGACGGCGTCGAGCAGGCCCGCGGGCCCGCACGCCCAGGTTTCGCGCTCGGCCCAGTCGGGGACGAATTCGCCCAGACGGGCGATGTCGAGCATGCCGTCCGTGTCGGTGTGCAGCTCGATGAGACGCAGCTTCTCGTCCGCGACCAGGTCGTGCAGATCGTTGCGGAAGATCACGTCGTGCGGCTTCGGTGCGGAGTGCACCATGACGACGTCGTCGAACTCGACGTCGCGCAGCATGCCCATCGCCGGCGTGATGCCGCTGCCGGCCGTCAGGTAGAGCACCTTGGCGGGCTTGGCCTGCGGCAGCACGAAGTCACCGGTCGCCTGGTCGAGCTGGACCAGCGTGCCCGGTCGCGCCCTGCGGACCAGGTGGTTGCTGACCTTGCCGTCCGGGATGGCCTTCACGGTGATCGTGATCCGGCCGTCTGGGCGGTTGGTCGGCGAGGTGACCGAGTAGGCGCGCCACAGGCGCACCCCGTCGACGTCGACCCCGATCCGCACGTACTGACCGGCCGTGTGGCCGCGCCAGCCCCGTCCCGGCCTGATCACGATGGTCGCGGCGTCGCCCGTCTCGGGGTGCACTGCCTCGATGCGCCCCCGCAGGTCGCCGCCCGCACGCAGCGGGCTGACCATGTCGAGGTAGTCCGACGGCAGCACCGGCGTCGTGACCATCTCCAGCAGTTTCCACGCCCTACTACGGAGGGCTGCACTCGTCATGACCCCAGCTTGATGTGCTTCAGGGGGTAAAGTCCTGTCCGCAGGACGTGAATCTGATCGGTTGAATTGTTCGCAGGGAACAAAAATTTGAGCCATGCAGTCCGGAGGGCCAGCGAACTGGTCCTGGATGAGACGACGGTCACCGCGCTTCGGGCCGTGCTGAGGACCACCGCCGACGAGGTCGTCCAGGCGATCATCGACGAGGTCCCGCCCTACGCCAACGCCCTTACGGGCCGCATGGGCGCCACCATCCGCCGAGCCGTCCGCACCGCACTGGGCCTCTACCTCGACCTCGCGAGCGGGAACGCCACGGGCGGCGACGCCGGCGACGCGGCCTACGAGCTGGGCCGCGGCGAGGTCCGCGACGGCCGTTCGATGGACGCCCTGCTCAGCGCCTACCGGGTCGGCGCCCGCGTGGCCTGGCGCGGTCTGGCCGCAGGTGCCGTACCCGCGGGTCTGCCCGCCGCCCAGGTCGCCAAGTTCGCCGAGCTGACCTTCGCCTACATCGACGAGCTCTCCGCCGCGAGCGCCGCGGGCCACGCCGACGAACTGGCCGCGCGGGGCCGGGCCCACGAGCGCCACCTGGAACAACTGGCCCGCGACCTCCTCGCCGGCGCGAGCCCGGACGTGCTCCTTGCCGCTGCCGGGCGGGCCGCGTGGCAGCCGCCGGTTTCGCTGACCGCGGTCCTGCTGCCCGCCGCCCAGGCCCGGCCGGCCTACCGCGCGCTCGACCCGGGCACCCTGGTCCTCGACGATCTGCCGGACGCCTCCGGCGTGCTGCTCGTCCCGGATGCCGACCGCGCCCATCTCCTGAGGCGGCTGCCCGACCGCACGGCCGTGGTCGGCCCGGCCCGGCCGTGGACGCGCGCGTCCGCCTCGTACGCACGAGCCGTACGCGCGCGCTCCCTCACCTCCGACATCCGCGATACCGAGGACCACCTGCCCGAGCTGGTGCTGAGCGCCGACGCGGACGCGTTCGCCGACCTGCGTGCCCGAGCCCTCGCACCGCTCGGTACCTTGCCGGGCACGACCGCGCGGCGGCTTGAGGAGACGCTGCGGGCGTGGCTGCTGCACCAGGGCAGGCGGGACGAGGTGGCGGCGGCGCTGTTCGTCCATCCCCAGACCGTCCGGTACCGGATGGCGCAGCTGCGGGAGCTGTTCCCGGATCTCGGGTCGCCGCAACGAGTCCTGGAACTGACACTGGCGGTCGGTCTCCGGGCGGGCTGACGTGCTCTTCGACCGTCCACGACCGCGCCCTCGAACGGTCCGGGAAGGACACACCGGTCGTGATCGAGGACGGAGGAGTCGAACTCCGTACCCAAGAGGTCGGCGGGGACCTGTCCGTCACCTTCGTGCGTCTGCCCCGGGGCGCCGGCCTCCGGCCGGCGGTGAAGGGCCTGCCCGACGATCTCTGCCCGTGCCCTCACTGGGGGTACATGCTCAAGGGCCGTCCGAAGATGGTGACCAAGGACGGTGAAGAGATCTACGAAGCCGGGCAGGCGTTCTACCGGGCGGCCGGGCACGCGCCCGTAGCACTTGAGGACTGCGAGTACGTGGACTTCTCCCCCACGGACACCTTCATGACCGTCATACGGCACATCACGTCGCAGGGTTGACCCACCTCACTGCCCCCACCTCACTGCCCCCTCCTCGCTCCCGCGCCGAACAGGCCCGCGTGCGGTGGCCGATCGAGCCGCCCGCCCCCAGACCGGATCCGGCCGACCGTCCCGCCCCGCCCCGCCGGTTCGGCGGCGGCGGGGTGGAGGGCGGGGCGGCAGCCGGGGTTCAGAGGCGACAGGCGTGGATCGCCGTGGTGAGGATCGCGCGGGCGCCCAGGGCCCAGAGGTCGTCCATGATCTGCTGCGCCTCCTTGGCCGGGACCATCGCCCGGACGGCCACCCAGCCCTCGTTGTGCAGCGGGGAGACGGTGGGCGCTTCGAGCCCGGGGGTGAGGGCGACCGCGGCTTCCAGGTGCTCGGCGCGGCAGTCGTAGTCCATCATCACGTAGGAGCCCGCCACCAGGACGCCCTGGAGGCGCCGCAGGAACTGCCGGGCCCTCGGATCGTCCGTGCCCGGGCGCCGGACGAGGACGGCCTCCGATTCCATGATGGGCTCGCCCACCACTTCGAGACCGGCGTTGCGCAGCGAGGTCCCGGTCTCCACCACGTCGGCCACGACCTGGGCCACGCCCAGTTCGACGGCGGTCTCCACGGCGCCGTCGAGGTGGACGACCGTGGCCTGGATGCCGCTGTTCGCCAGGTGCTTGGCCACGATGTTCTCGTACGAGGTGGCGATCGTCATGCCGTCGAAGTCGGCCGCACCCCGCGCCGAGCCGGGCCTGACCGCGTAGCGGAACGTCGAGCGGGCGAAGCCCAGCGCCAGGACCTCCTCGGCGTTGGCGCCCGATTCCAGCAGCAGGTCACGGCCGGTGATGCCGAGGTCGAGCCGCCCCGTGCTGACGTACACGGCGATGTCGCGGGGGCGGAGGTAGAAGAACTCGACCTGGTTTCCGGGGTCGACGGTGACGAGCTCCTTGGCCTCCTTGCGCTGCCGGTAGCCGGCCTCCTTCAGCATGGCCGAGGCCCGCTCCGACAACGAGCCCTTGTTGGGAACCGCGATCCTTAACATCCGTCATAGCTCCTTGTACGAGGACGACGAGGGTGGGGTGTGCGGGGGTGCCGGGTAGGGCTCGAACGTCAGGACTCCGGCCGCTTCCGCGCCACTGGAGGCGTTGATCGCCGAGGCGGACCTCGGCGGGGCCTGGCGCAGGAACGTCCCGGCGAAGCGGCCGCCGAAGACCAGGGGGGCCAGGACCACCTCGCGCCCGGCCGGGTCGGCTCCGGGCACGTCGACGACGGCGGGTCGCAGCCGGCGCTGGAGGACGTACGTCTCGCGCGGGTCGGCGAGGCGTTCCGCCAGCAGGGCCCGCCATTGCCCGTCGTCCTGGGCGAATCCGAAGGCCAGGTCCTTGCCCCCGTAGGCCGAGGCGGGTTTGCAGATGAGCTCCTCGCGTTCCGCGACCGCGCGTTCGAGGGTGTCCGCCCGCAGCCGGAAGGTCTCGGGGACGTGCGCCCGCGCCAGGCTCCGCTCCTCGTCGCTCAGGAGGTGGTCGAACTCCGGCTCGGTGAGCAGGGCCAGGTTGCCCTTGTTGTCGTGCAGGGCCGTCGCCGGGGCGCCGATGAAGTCGAGCTTCTCGGCGATGTCGAGCTCCATCAGCCTGCGGGTGACGGCGGGCGGGACGTGCTTCTTGGTCTCGTGCCAGGTGTACATGGTGACGACCACGTCGACCCGCTTGCCCTCGAAGGAGGCGCCGTCCTCGTCGAGTACGAGGTCGGTGACGAGGCCGCAGCTGATCTCATACCCGCCCGAGCGGATCATGTCCACGAAGAAGCGCCGGCCCGAGTCGGAGTCCGCGGGGTTCGCGATCGCCTCGAACACGTGGAGCGGCCGCTCCGTCTCGTGGTCGCGCAGGAGGCCGACGAACATGTCCAGCCAGACGTGCGAGGTGGCCGCGGCCCCCGGGGTGAGGCCGCGCGTCGCGAGGAAGCGGGCGTAGTCCGAGTCGAGGGTGGCCTCGGTGTACGGGGCGATCGTGCTCATGCCGCCCATCGGAGTGGAGACGTTGAGCTCGACGAGCTGGAGTCCGTCGTCGGTCACCACGAGGTCGGGCCGCATGACGGCCGTGGCCGCGCGGCCCGTCCGCGGGTGGCGCAGGGCGCTGATCATCAGCTCCGCGTCCTCGGCGAGGATGCCGAGGTAGCCGGCCCAGGCCTCCAGGTCCTCGCCGAAGACGCGGCGGGGGAAGTCCGAGACCAGGTCGGCGAGGCGCAGGCCGAGCTCGGTGACCTCGTCGGCGGCGGCCCCGCGGAAGACGACGGGCGGGTACGCGTGGACCCAGCCGGGCCGGTGGAGCCGCTTCTGGAACCGTTCGTTGTCCGCTTCGGCCGCTCCGGTGGCGGCGAACTCCGTCCAGGCGGCGGTGGCCCGGGGGTCGAGCGAGGACCAAGTGCTCACGAGATCTTCCCGGCGGCGCGCAGGGCGGCGAGCACGGCGTTGACGGTCTCGGAGGACTGGTCGACGCCGGTGGCCCGGAAGGAGTAGTTGAGCCCGCCCGGGTTCACCAGGTTGAACTCCATGATGTACGGGTACGCCATGTCGATGCCGGAGTAGAAGATGCCCAGGTCCATCATGCGCTTGCCGAGGGCCCGTACGAACTCGTCCTCCTCCGGGGTCAGGGTGAGGCCCTCGAACTTGGTGCCGAGCGTGACGTTGGCGCGGTCGTCGTTGTCGAAGTGGAAGCGGCGGAACCCGCAGACCGGTACGTCGCCCGCGATGATGACGCGCTTCTCGTTGCTGCGGACGTTGGGGATGTACTCCTGCACGGCCGTGTACCGCTTGGACAGCCCGATGATGTTGCGGCTGTACATCTCGTAGCGCGGCACGGCGTTGCCGGTGGCGGCCTGGAGCAGGGCGGGGCGGTTGCGCTCGTTCTTGTTGACGAAGTACACGCCCGCGCCGCAGCCCTCGTTGGTCGGCTTGAGCACCCAGGTGCGGTTCTCGTCGGACTCGACCAGCTCGGTGAGGTATTCGAAGTCGTTCGACACGTAGGAGGCGGGCAGGTGCTCCGCGGGGACCGCCGCGCCCAGGGTGATCTTGGAGTTGAGGTAGAAGAGGGCGGAGGCGTCGTTGACGAAGGGGACGCGCTGGTTGAGCAGCCAGAGCAGCTGGAAGGAGTCGGCCAGCGCCTCGGGGTGGGTGCCGGTGAGGACCCAGACCAGGTCGAAGTCCTCGGCGGAGGCGTAGGACTCGCTCAGCGCCGGGAAGTCGTGGCCGGTCAGGTACTCCTCGCTGAGCCGCACCCGGTCGACGACCACGGTGTTGTCGTGCAGGCAGAGGGTGTCGATGTCGCCGATGTGGACGTCGTGCCCCTCCCGGTGGAGCGCACTCGGAATGATCGAGTGGTTGTCGAGGCGGAACTTCGCCGCCTCGGAGACGAGGACCAGGATCTTGTACGACATGGGAAGTGCCTTTCGGGCGCTGACGTGTTGGTGTGCGGGTGGGTACGGGGGCGGCGGAGCGGGTGCGGTGGAGGCTCAGCGGCCGGCGGTGAGGGTGCGTACGGCGAGGGCGAGCCGGCTCTCCAGCTCCTCGCGGTCCGCGCCGGAGGCGACCACGAAGCCGTGCCGGTCCCCGGACCGGTGCACCTGCGGGGGGATTTGGCCCGCCGGTACGGCGATGGCGACCTCGGTGACCCCGGGCAGGGCGGCGACCGCCGCGATCTCCGCGTCGGTGACCGTGAGCGGCGCCGTACGGTCGAAGCCGACGTAGCGGATCCCGGCGACGCGGTCGCGGGTGGGGGCGCCCGGGACGGGCAGGCCGAGCAGGTCCGCCATGGCCTGTTCGAAGACGTCCTCGCCGAGCGCCAGGTCCAGCATGTCGCTGAGGCGGTCGCCCCCGGGGCGGCCGTGCGATTCGATGAGGCGGGGCCCCTTGGCCGTGAGCATGACCTCGGTGTGCGAGGGGCCGCTGCGGTAGCCCGCCGCATCCAGGGTCGCGGTGACCAGGGCGGCGACGGCCGCCTCGTCCTGCGGGTCGAGCCGTACGGGCAGGGTGTGGCCGGTCTCGACGAATCCGGGGGCGCCGGTGGTCGCCTTCTCGGTGATCGCGAGGACCCGGTGGCCCGCGGACGAGCTCATCGCCTCCACGCTGTACTCGGTCCCCACGAGGAACTCCTCGACGATGTGCGGGGAGGTGAACTCCAGCGAGGCAAGGTGGCCTTCGAGCTCGTCCGGCCCCGCGAGGTGGCGCACCCCGGCGCTGCCGGTGCCGTCGGCGGGCTTCACGATGCAGGGGTAGCCGATGCTTTCGACGGCCGGACGGATCGCGCTCTTCTCCGTGCACAGCACGTACGCGACGGGCGCGCCGGCCCGGTCGCCGACCGCGGAGCGCAGCTTCGCCTTGTCCTTGAACGCCTCCATGGCCTCGGGCGGGTTGCCGGGCCAGCCGAGGCGCCGGTTGACCAGCGCGGCGACGGAGCAGCCGAGTTCGCCGAAGCCGAAGCAGCTGACGGGGGCGGGCAGGTCCAGGGCGCGCAGCCGCTCGACCAGGTCCTCGGGGTCGGTGATCCACGGGGAGTGGAAGGCCACCCCGGCCCCGTCCTCGGGCAGCGGCCTGCCGGGTTCGGGGACGGTCACGGTGGCGACCCCCAGCTTCCGGGCCGCGGCCAGGACATGGCTGCGGGGGTTGAGCAGCACGGCGGTCGGCTGTGTGTCAGACATGGCGCGTACGCACTTTCGGTAGGAGGAGACAGATCGCCGCGGCGGCGAGGGAGGACCCGACGAGCAGCAGCCACACCTCGCTGCCGCCCCGCGCGCTCTGCAGCAGGTAGCCGCCGGCGCTGGAGCCGAAGAGGCTGCCCAGGGCTCCGGCCGCGCTCATCGTGCCGAGCGCGAGTCCGGTGCGGCGGGTGGCGGCGGCGTTGACCGCCTGCTCGTCGAGGCTGGGGCCGATCAGCATCTCCGCCAGCGTGACCGGCACCACGAAGGCGAGCAGCGAGTACCACCCGGCCAGCGGTATCAACGTGGCGTAGGCGCAGGCGAAGGCGAGGAAGCCGAGGACCAGCAGGGTGCGGGCGGTGGCGCGGCGGAACACGTGGCGTAGCAGGGTGTACTGGAACAGCACGACGAGCAGCCCGTTGACCGTGAAGACCACCGAGATCGCGGCGGCGCTGCCGGTCATCGCGTTCGCGGTGATCGGGAGCAGGACGTTGAGCTGGCTGTAGATCGCCCAGTACGCGACCCCCAGCCCGCACAGGGGCAGCCACTGGCGCAGGGTCCACGGCGCGGCGGGGGCGCCGCCCGCGGCCGGGGCGGCCGCCCGTCCCACGACGGCCCGTGACCGGGAGGCCGTCACGGACCGTCGCAGGACCAGGCAGGTGCCGAGGACGAGGTGGGAGAGCACGCAGGCCGCCAGGATCCAGCCGAACCCCAGCGGGTACACCGCGGCGCCCAGCGCCGGCCCGGCCACGACGCCGACGTTCACGAACGTCGAGCGCAGCGCGAGCATCGTGCGCGGGTCGGCGCCCTCCTGCGAGACGAGGAGCGTCTTGGTCGACAGGCCCAGCAGCGAGCCGCCGACCCCGATGGCCACGATCCCGGCCACGAGCGGCGCCGGAGCCCCGGCGCCGCCGAGCCCGAGCAGTACGTAGCCGAGGACGCGCAGGAGGAAGCCTGCGGCCATCACCCGGTGGGCGCCGAACCGGTCGACCAGCAGCCCGGTCAGGAGGGAGAACGCCTGGCCGGAGAAGGCGAGCAGGCCGACCAGGAAGCCGGTGCGGCCCGCCGGTATGCCCTGCGCCGTCAGCTCTATGGCCAGCAGCGGCAGGAACATGAAGGTGGTCAGGCCGGTGAAGAGCACCGCGACCAGCAGGAGGCGCGCGGTGGGGGACGCCTCTCGCCAGGCGTTCACGGCGCGGGGAGCCGGGCGGGTTCGTCGGCCTCGATCAGGTTGTCCAGGATCCAGGCCTCGGTCTGGAGCAGGCGCTGCTCCACCTCGGCGGTGTCGGCCCCGCGGACCAGGGCGAAGCAGAGGTTGGAAGTGCTGTTCTGCGCGACGGCGCCGAGTGCGAGCTGCTCGTTGACCTGGTAGTGCTCGACCCAGTCGAACGGCAGGCTCCGCGGTGCGCGCACC
Source organism: Streptomyces sp. NPDC051582 (assembly GCF_040681715.1). Lineage (NCBI taxonomy): Bacteria > Bacillati > Actinomycetota > Actinomycetes > Kitasatosporales > Streptomycetaceae > Streptomyces > Streptomyces sp. NPDC051582. The sequence goes on along the minus strand of NZ_JBFAZJ010000013.1, from coordinate 211,335 downwards.
GGGCGGCCCTGGGGGACGATGCCGATGGAGCCGCGCAGTTGGGCCGGCGGGGTGCTCGGCGCGGGGTCCACGGGCAGGCCGCAGGAGAGTCGGAGCCAGGTGGCGTGCAGGTCCAGGCCGTAGGTGAGGCGGGTGAGGGCGGGGATGCGGGAGCCGCCGACGCGCGAGGCGATCTCGCACAGCACGAACTCGTCCTCGGGCGTGCGGAACACCTCCAGGTGGTAGGCGCCGACCTCCGGGGTGTCGAAGGCGTCCAGGACCCGGTCGAGGAACTCCTCCAGCCGCCGGGAGAGTTTGCCGGCCGGGTCGAGCTGGAGGGAACCGTTGTTCTGGCCGGAGAGGACGCCGAGGCAGTCGCGCAGGTAGCGGGAGGAGGCCACGAACCGGTAGCCCGGCGCCAGGATCGCGTCGACGTGGTAGATCTCGCCGTCGACGAAGTCCTCCACCATGAGGTCCTCGCGCCAGTGGCGGCGGCTGAAGGCCATCAGGTCGTCCTCGCCGCGCAGTACGACGATGTCGCGCGAGCCGCCCTGGCTCACCGGCTTGACGACGACCGGGTAGTCGTTGTCGGCGATGAACCGGGTGAGGTCGACGATCGTCGCCAGCCGGGCGTGGCGCGGGGTGGCCACCGTGCGTCCCGCGGTCTGCTTCATGACGACCTTGTCGCGGAACTGGCGTGCGCTGCGGGCCGACTGGCCGGGAATGCCGAGGTCCTCCCGGATGCGGGCGGCCCGTTCGAGGTCGTACTCGTTGTCGGTGATGACGTGGGCGAAGCGCCGGGTCCGCGCCAGCTGCCGGATGCGCAGCTCGGCGTACGGGACGAACTCGCAGTCCTCGACGTGCTCGTAGGAGCCGAGCCCCGCGGTGTGCGCGAGGGGGTTGTGGCTGAAGACGTGGAGCCGGTTCGCCAGCTCGTGGAGCATGGCCGGATAGTCGTGCTGGGCGCCATAATTGATGATGGCGACATCGGTCATGGTGCGGCCTCTGATTCTTTACGGGGGAATTCGGCGATCCAGGGTCGGCCGTGCGGGCGATTCAGCCCTGCAGGGCGAGCACCGGGAGGTCGTCCTGGACGCTGTACGGCCTTCGGCCCCAGTTCATCGTGCACCAGGGTCCGGTCATCTCCTCCAGTGCGGAAATGACCACGGGCCGGTACTCCGGGTCCTCGACGAGCGGTCCGTCGGGCGGGAACACCTGCTTGATGTAGCGGTGTCCGGGGTCGGCGGCCATGAAGACGACGGGACCGCCGGAGGGCTCGGTCGAGCGGATGTACCGGGCGGCCTGCCAGCCGGCGCCGGCGGACAGCCCGGCGAAGACGCCCGTGGTGGAGAGCAGGTGGCGGCAGCCCGCGGCCGACACGTCGAAGTCGACCCAGTGGATGTCGTCGTAGGCGCTGTAGTCGATGTTGTCGAAGCGGATGCCGCTGCCGATCCCGGCGATGATGAACCCGTCGAGGGGGAAGTTCTCGGAGCCGAAGGAGCGGCTGCCGAACGGCTGGATCCCGGCGACCCGGACGTTGGGGCACGAGGCCCGCAGGAAACGGCTCATCGCGCTGGTCGACGCGCCGGTGCCGACGCCGCCGACCAGGGTCATCTCGGCCCAGCCCAGCTCCTTGAGGAGCAGTTCCGCGACGTGCTCGTAGCCGGCGTAGTGCACGTCGTCGTGGTACTGCTGCATCCAGTACGCGTCCGGATTGCGCCGGAGGTAGTCGTGGACGAGCCGGACGCGGGCCTCCTGGTCGTGCTGGAGGTTGGCCCCGCCGCCGGAGACCTGGTCGTAGGTGGCACCGAGGTACTTGAGCTGCGTCTTGATCCCGTCGTCGACCGCGACGGACGCGAAGACGTGGCACTTGAGTCCCAGTTCCCGGCAGACCAGGGCGAGCGCGTGACCGTAGATGCCGCTGGAGCTGTCGACGAGGGTCTGTCCGGGCCGGATCACCCCGCGCGCCAGCAGCTCCTTGACCGCCCGGTAGACCGAGGTCACCTTCATTACCTCGAACCGGAGGACATACATGCCGTCGCCGAGATCTATCAGATCCGGTTGTGCCATTTTCTCCGTGAATGACGAGAACACCGAACTCCCTGCCTCCTTCCTCTTTTTGCTGTGGGCCTACTGATGCCCAGCAAAAATGAGACCGGTGGCTACCGAATCGATCCCGGATCCTTCCCGGTGACCGGGAACGAAACGGGAACTGATCATGGCTGAATCGGAGCCCCACAGCCGCTGCCCCACCACCTCACCGCCCCCGAGGAGAGCCCCCGTGACACCCGCAGCCGCTCCGGACGACCCGCGCACCGAGCGTGCGGACGTGGCCGGGGCCCACCGCATCGTGGTCAAGATCGGTTCGTCCTCGCTCACTTCGGACTCCGGACGCCTCGACCCCGCCCGGCCTGCGGCCCTCGTCGAGGTCCTGGCCGGGCTGCACCGGAAGGGCAAGAGCGTCGTCCTGGTGTCCTCCGGCGCCGTCGCGGCCGGACTCGCCCCGCTGGGCCTGACCACGCGGCCCACGGAGCTCTCCGAGCAGCAGGCGGCGGCCAGCGTCGGCCAGGGGCTGCTCATGGGCACGTACGGATCGGAGTTCGGCCGGTACGGCATCCAGGTGGGTCAGGTCCTCCTCACGGCCGGGGACGTCACCCGCCGCGACCATTACCACAACGCCCGGCGCACCCTGAAGAAGCTCATGCTGTTGGGGATCGTGCCGGTCGTCAACGAGAACGACGTCGTCGCCACCCACGAGGTCCGCTTCGGGGACAACGACCGGCTGGCGGCGCTGGTGGCCGAGTTGATCGGAGCGGACCTGCTCGTCCTGCTCTCCGATGTGGAGGCGCTGTACGACGGGGACCCGCTGGCCCCCGGGACCAGACCGATCGCCGAGATCCGCGGACCCGCCGACCTCGCCGGGATCGGCACGGGCACCCCGGGACGCTCGGGAGTCGGTACGGGCGGCATGGGGGCCAAGGTCCAGGCGGCGATGACCGCCGCGAGCGCCGGGATCCCCGTGGTGCTGGCCGCCGCGGGACAGGCTGCGCGGGCGCTGGCGGGCGCGGGGACCGGCACGTACTTCCACGCCGCCCGCCAGCGGCCCGCCGAGCAGCTGTTCTGGCTCGCCCACGCCACGGCGCCGCAGGGCCGGCTCGTCCTCGACGCGGACGCGGTGCGGGACGTGCGGGAGCACGGCGGGCCCGTGCTGTGGACCGGAGTCACCGCCGTCGAGGGGCAGTTCGCCGCGGGTGACCCGGTGGACCTCGCCGACGGCGCGGGCCGGCCCGTGGCGCGCGGCCTCGCCCGGCTGGCGTCCGGCGATCTGATCCGGCTGCTCGCCGGGTTCCCCGTACCGCAGGACGGGCCCGCGGCCGTGGCGTATCCCGAGGTCGTCGGTGCGCAGGACGTGGCCCTGTTCGCGCCGCACGCGTACGCGGGGACGGGTACGGGGTGAGCCGGGCCGGCGGCCCCTTCTTCTCTTCGTCACTTCCACCACGAGGGAGCAAGTCATGACGTGCAAGGTCGCCGTGCTCGGCGCGGGCAAGATGGGCGAGGCACTCCTCGGCGGCCTGCTGCGCTCCGGCTGGCCGGCCCCGGCGCTCGGGGTGACCTGCCGGCGCAAGCGGCGGGCGGCCGAGATCGAGGCCCGACACGGGGTCGCGCCGATGGGCAACACGGAGGCCGCCGCCTGGGCCGATGTGCTGATCCTGGCCGTGAAGCCGCAGGACATGGGCGCGCTGCTGGCGGAGATCACCCCCGCGATGGCCTCCGGGACCCTGCTCATCAGCGTGGCGGCCGGGCTCACCACGGCGTTCTTCGAGGAGCGGGTCCCGGCCGGCGTCGCGGTGGTGCGGGCCATGCCCAACACGGCGGTGCTGGTCGACGAGGGGATGACCGTGCTCTCCGGCGGCAGCCACGCCTCGCAGCAGCACGTGGAGCAGGCCGCGGAGCTGTTCCGCGGGGTCGGCCACACCCTCACCGTGCCGGAGTCCCAGCAGGACGCCGCGACCGCCCTGTCGGGCTCGGGACCGGCCTACTTCTACTTCCTCGTCGAGGCGATGACCGACGCGGGCGTCCTGCTGGGACTTCCGAGGGACAAGGCGCACGAGCTCGTCGTCCGCAGCTCCGTGGGCGCCTCGGTCATGCTGCGCGACTCCGGCACGCACCCGGTCGAGCTGCGCGCGGCGGTCACCTCCCCGGCGGGGACCACCATCAGCGCGGTGCGGGAGCTGGAACGGCACGGCGTACGGGCCGCCCTGATGGCGGCCCTGGAGGCCGCCCGCGATCGCAGCAGCGAGCTGGCGGCCTCGTACGCGTGACCGTACGCGCGAGCCGATCCGGCGTCAGGACGGGAGCCAGGTCCGCCAGGTGGCCTCGTTCTCCTTCACCCAGCGGGCGGCCGCCTCCTGCGGCGCCAGCTTCTCTTCCGCGATCATCAGGGAGACGTCGTTCTGCATGTCGGTCGTCCACCGGAACTTCTTCAGGAAGGCGGCGGCCTCGCCCCCGCCGTCCGCGAAGCGGGCGTTGAGGAACTTCTTCAGCGGCGTGTGCGGGTACGCGCAGGCCACCTTCTCCGTGTCGGCGTCACAGCCCTCCTGGTGCTCGGGCAGCTTTACCTCCGTCATCGGGACCCTCTCGAACAGCCACTGGGGCTTGTACCAGTAGCTCAGGAACGGCTTCTTCTCCTTGGCGAACTGCTTGATCTGCGTGATCTGCGCCGCCTCCGAGCCCGCGAAGACGACCTGGTAGTCCAGGCCCAGGTTCTTCACGAGCGCCTTGTCGTTCGTCACGTAGGAGGGGGAGCCGTCCATCAGCTGGCCCTTGCCGCCGCTCTCCGCCGTACGGAAGTCGTTCGCGTACTTGTTCAGGTTCTTCCAGTCGGTGACGTCCGGGTGCTGCTCGGCGAAGTACGTCGGCACGAACCAGCCGATGTGGCCGGTCACCCCGAGCTCGCCGCCCGGCTTGATCGTCGCCTTGTCGTCGACGTACCGCTTCTCCTGGTCGGGGTGGCCCCAGTCCTCCAGGATGGCGTCCACCCGGCCCTGGCTGAGCGCGTCCCAGGCGGGCACCTCGTCGATCTGGACGGTGTCCACCCGGTAGCCGAGTTCGTGCTCCAGCAGGTACTGGGCGACGGCCACGTTGGCCTGTGCGCCCACCCACGACTGCACGGACAGCGTCACCGTGCGGGAGCCCTTCGCGTCGGCGTACGGGGAGGCCTGGCGGGTCATGTCGGCGGCGCCGCAGCCCGTGAGGGCCGTCACGGTGACGGCGGCCGCTGCCGCGAGTGCGGCGAGGCGTGTGCGAGCCATGTCAGGCCCCCTTTCCGGCGGGGTCGCGGCGTTCCGTGGGCTGGGTGACGCGGTCGAGCATCAGGCCGAGGCAGACGATCGCGGCGCCCGCGACCAGACCGGTCGCCAGGTTGCCCTGGGCGAGTCCGAAGACCGCGTCGTAGCCGAGCGCACCGCCGCCCACGAGGCCGCCGATGACGACCACGGCGAGGACCAGCACCACGCCCTGGTTGACGGCCAGCAGCAGCGCGGGCCGGGCCAGCGGCAGCTGGACCTGGAGCAGTTGCTGGCGCCCGGTCGCGCCCAGCGAGCGCGAGGACTCCAGGGCGGCCGGGTTCACCGCGCGCACGCCCTGGGCCGTGATCCGTACCACCGCGGGCAGCGCGTAGATCACGGCGGCCGCGACCGCGGGGGCGCGGCCCACGCCGAACAGGGCGACCACGGGGATGAGGTACACGAACTGCGGCATGGTCTGGAAGACGTCGAGGACCGGGCGCAGGGCGCGGCCCAGGCGGGCGCTGCGGGCCGCGGCCACGCCGAGCGCGAAGCCGAGCAGCAGGGTCACGGCGACGGCGGCCAGCACCTGGGACAGCGTGTCGAGCGCCGGCTCCCAGACTCCGAGCACGCCGATCGCGGCCATGGCGAGGACGGCGGTCACGGCGGTGCGCCAGGTGCCGATGAGCAGGGCGAGGGCGCCCACGGTCAGCAGGACGGCCCACCAGGGCAGCCACTGCAGTCCGTCGCGCAGGGGGTTGAGGACCCACGTGGTGAACCGGGCCGCCCAGTCGGCGGTGCCGCCGACGACGGGCACTCCGGAGTAGAGGTGTGCGGTCATCCAGTCGACCGCACGGTTGACGGGTTCGGCGGTGTCCACCGTCCACCCGTCGGGCCACGAGAGCCGGTCGGCGAGGCGCCCGGCGACGGCGACGGCGACGGTCACCGCGAACGCGAGGGCCCAGCCGAGCCGGGACCGGGCGGCCGGTGCCTCACCGAGCCGCTCCCCGGCGGCGGCGGTGACCCGGTCCAGGACGACGGCCAGCAGCACGATCGGCACACCGGCGGCGAGCGCGGCGCCGACGTCGACGGAGGCCAGCGCCTGGTAGACGCGGTCGCCGAGGCCGCCCGCGCCGATGACGGACGCGATCACGGCCATGCCGAGCGCCATCATGATCGACTGGTTGACGCCGAGCAGCAGTTCCTTGCGGGCCAGCGGCAGCCGGGCCGTCAGCAGCCGCTGGCGGCCGGTGGCACCGAGAGAGGTGGCGGCCTCCACGACGCCGGCGTCGGCGCCGCGCAGTCCGAGCGCGGTCAGGCGCGCCATGGGCGGGGCGGCGTAGACGACGGTCGCGAGGACGGCGGCGGGCACGCCGATGCCGAAGACCAGCACGACGGGCAGGAGGTACGCGAAGGCAGGCAGCACCTGCATGGTGTCCAGGACCGGCCGCAGGATGCGGTGCATGCGGTCCGACAGGCCGGCGGCCAGCCCGAGGAGGCCTCCGAACAGTACGGACGCGGCGACGGCGACCACCATCAGGGCGAGCGTCTGCATGGTCGGCACCCACATGCCCAGCAGTCCGCACACGGCGAACGCGGCGACGGAGGTCAGCGCCAGGCGGACGCCGGCGACGCGCCAGGCCACCAGCCCGGCGGCGGCGGTGACGCCGGCCCAGCCGAGGGCGAGCAGCAGCAGGTACACCGCGCGGACGGACACGACGACGGCGTTGCTGACGTGGCCGAGGAAGTAGAGGAACAGCGGGTGGCCGTCGCGGTTGTCGACGATCCAGTCGCCGACGCGCTCCAGCGGTCCGGAGAGGTCGACGCCGAGGGCGGCCGGCCAGCTGCCGCCGCCCAGGAGCACGGAGCCGAGGACGAGGCCGAGGACCGCGCCCGCGCCGATCAGCCGGCCGCGGTGGCGCGCGAGGGTGCGCAGGCCTGCGGGGCGTGCGTCGCCGGCGGTGACGGAGCCCGTGGTGGCGGGGGTGGCGGTGGCGGTCATCGGCCCCACCGTCCCTCGGACGCGGCGGCGCTCGCGGCGCCCGGCGGCGGCCAGGTCGTATGGGCGTACATCAGGCCACCGCCTTCCGGGCCGCGGCCGGTACCCCGGCGACGACACCGAGGAGTCCGGCGTGGTCGACCACGCCGAGGCAGCGGCCGTCCTCGACGACCCGGGCGTTCTCGCCCGTACGGGCGACGGCCTCGATGGCCTCGTGGACGGTGGCCCCGGGGTCGAGGGCGGGACCGCTCTCGCGCTCGTCGGCGAGCGCCGGGCGCATCGCCGAGCGGACGGTGAGCACCTGCTCGCGCGGCACGTCCCGGACGAAGTCCCTGACGTAGTCGTCGGCGGGGGCGCCCACGATCTCCTCCGGCGTGCCCAGCTGCACGATCCGGCCGTCGCGCATCAGCGCGATCCGGTCGCCGAGCTTCAGGGCCTCGCTCAGGTCGTGCGTGATGAAGACCATCGTGCGCCCCTCCTCCCGGTGCAGGCGTACGACCTCCTCTTGCATGTCCCGGCGGATCAGCGGGTCCAGCGCGCTGAACGGCTCGTCGAAGAGCAGGACCTCGGGGTCCACGGCGAGGGCGCGGGCGAGGCCCACGCGCTGCTGCTGGCCGCCGGACAACTGGCCAGGTCTGCGCTGCTCCAAGCCGTCCAGGCCGACCTTGGCGACGAACTCGGCCGCTCGTTCGCGCCGTTCGCCGCGTCCCACGCCCTGGATCTCCAGTCCGTACGCGATGTTGTCGAGCACCGTGCGGTGCGGCAGCAGCCCGAAGTGCTGGAACACCATGGCCGCCCGGTGCCGGCGCAGCTCGCGGAGCCGGCCGGTGTCCATGGAGAGCACGTCCTCCCCGTCGATGGAGATCGTGCCCGAGGTCGGCTCGATGAGCCGGGTCAGACAGCGGACGAGCGTGGACTTGCCCGAGCCCGACAGGCCCATGACGACGAAGACCTCGCCCTTGTGGACGTCGAAGGAGACGTCCCGGACGGCGGCCGTGCAGCCGGTGCGCTCGCGCAGCTCGGCGGCGCCGAGGGCGCCGAGCTCCGGGTCGGCGGGCACCCGGTCGGCCTTCGGACCGAAGACCTTCCACAGGTCGCGCACGGAGAAGACGGACTGCCCGGGGGCGGTGGGGGTGTGCGGAGCGTTCATCGGGTGGTACCTCCCAGCAGGTCGGCGCATTTCTCGCCGACCATGAGGACGCCGATCATCGGGTTCACGGCAGTCATGGTGGGGAACACGGACGCGTCGGCGATCCGGATGCCGTCGAGGCCCCGGATCCGCAGGTCGGGCGCGACGACGGCGAGTTCGTCGTCGGCGGCGCCCATCCGGCAGGTGCCGGCGGGGTGGTAGACGGTGTGCGCGACGTGGCGCGCGTACGCGCTGAGCTCCTCGTCGGAGGTCACCTCGGGCCCGGGGCACACCTCGCGCTTCAGCCATCCGGCCAGCGGCTCGCTCTCGGCGATCTTCCGGGCGATGCGGATGCCGTCGACGAGGGTCCGGCCGTCGTAGTCGTCCTCGTCGGTGAAGTACCGGAAGTCGAGGGCGGGCTTGTCCCCGGGATCGGCGCTCGTCAGGTAGAGCCGGCCGCGGCTGCGCGGCTTGGGGATGTTCGGGGTCATCGACACGCCGTGCTCGGGCCGTTCGTAGCCCAGGCGCTCGGGATTGTCGGTGAAGGGGATCTGGTAGAAGTGGAACATCAGGTCCGGGCCCTCGGAGGCCGGGTCCCGGCGGACGAACAGCCCGGCGTCGGAGTCCATCGCGGAGTTCTCCGGGATCGGTCCGTGGGTCTCCCACACGATGACCGACTCGGGGTGGTCGAGCAGGTTCTCCCCGACGCCCGGCAGGTCGTGCACGACGGGGATGCCCAGCTTCTCCAGGTCGGCGCGCGGGCCGATGCCCGAGTGCAGCAGCAGGCGCGGGGTGTCCACGGCCCCGGCGCACACCAGCACCTCGCGCCGGGCGTGCACGACGTGCTCCGCGCCCTCCTTGGTGCGGATGTGCACGCCGGTGGCGCGGGTGCCCTCCAGCTCCAGCCGGTACGCCCAGGTCTCCAGGGCGATGTGCAGGTTCGGCCGGTCCAGGAACGGGTGCAGGTAGGCGACGGAGGCGGAGGACCGCTTGTTGTCCTCCGGGTGGTAGGCGAGGTCGAAGAAGCCGGCGCCCTCGTGGAAGGGGCTCTTGTTGAAGCCCTCGACGCGCGGAACGCCGAGCGCGTTCTGCGCCGCGTCGACGAAGTCCCGGGCGATCGCGTTCCGGTCCGCCTGGTCCACGGGGACGATGTTGTTGCGCAGCCGGGCGAAGTACGGGTCCATGGCCGCCGCGTCCCACCCCTCGGCGCCGGCCTCCGCCCACTCGTCCCAGTCGGAGGGGAGCGGCTTGAAGGCGATGAGGGTGTTGTGCGAGGAACAGCCGCCCAGCACCCGCGCACGGCTGTGCCGGATGTACGAGTTGCCCCGGGGCTGCTCGGTGGTGGGGTAGTCGTAGTCCAGTTCACCGCCGAGCAGGCCCATCCAGCGGCGCAGGGTGAGGACGTCGTCGCGGCCGACGTCGCTGGGGCCGCCCTCGATGACGGCGACGCTGACGTCCGGGTCCTCGGTCAGCCGGGAGGCGATCACGGAGCCGGCGGTCCCGCCGCCGACGACGACGTAGTCGTACAGGTACTGGTCGTTCATGCCTGGTCCTTCTGCGCCTCGCCCGCGAACCAGCGCACGGGGCGCGGGGCGAGGTTCTGGTAGATGTGCTTGGCCTCGCGGTACTCGCCGAGGCCGCCGGGGCCCAGTTCGCGGCCGATGCCGGACTTTCCGAAGCCGCCCCACTCCGCCTGCGGCAGGTAGGGGTGGAAGTCGTTGATCCAGACGGTGCCGTGGCGCAGCGCGGCCGCGACCCGCCGGGCCCGCTCGCCGTCGGAGGTCCACACCGCTCCGGCGAGGCCGAACTCGGTGTCGTTGGCGAGGGCGACGGCCTCTTCCTCGGTCCGGAAGGTCTCCACGGTGAGGACCGGGCCGAAGACCTCCTCGCGGACGACGCGCATGCCGCGGTGGCAGCGGTCCAGGACCGTGGGCCGGAAGAAGTACCCGGGTCCGGCCGGCTTCTCGCCGCCCGCGCGCAGGACGGCGCCCTCGGCGAGGGCGGAGGCCACGTACTCCTCGGTGCGCGCGAGCTGGGCGGCGGAGACCAGCGGTCCGCATTCGACGCCCTCGTCGGTGCCGCGCCCCAGCCGGATCAGCTGGGCGCGGCGGGCGAGCTCGGCGACGAACCGGTCGCGCAGCGGCTCCTCGATGATGAGGCGGGATCCGGCGGAACAGACCTGGCCGCTGTGGATGAAGGCGGCGTTGAGTGCCTGGTCGACGGCGGTGTCGAACGCCTCGGGCGTGGAACAGGCGTCGGCGAAGACGACGTTGGGGTTCTTGCCGCCCAGTTCGAGGGCGACCTTCTTCACGCTGTCGGCAGCCGCCTTGGCCACCTTCGTGCCGCTGACGAGACCGCCCGTGAAGGAGATGAGGTCGACGTCGGGGTGTTCGGCGAGCCGGGCGCCGACCGTGCCGCCGGGGCCGGTGACGATGTTGGCGGCGCCGAGCGGCAGTCCGGCCTCCAGGAGCAGCTCGATCAGCGCGACGGTGGTCAGCGGGGTGATCTCGCTGGGCTTGATCACGAACGTGTTGCCGGCGGCGAGGGCGGGCGCGATCTTCCAGCTGGCCTGGAGCAGCGGGTAGTTCCACGGCGTGATCAGGGCGCAGACCCCGACCGGCTCGTGCACGACGACGCTGTGGATCTCGTCCGAGCCGGCGTCGACGACGCGTCCGCCGCTCTCGTCGGCCACGAGGTCCGCGAAGTAGAGGAAGGCGTCGCGGACGCAGTCGACGTCGACGCGGCCCTCCTCCAGCGTCTTGCCCGCGTCCTGGCTCTCCAGGGCGCCGATCCGCTCGCGGTCGCGCTCCAGCAGGGCGGCGACCCGGCGCAGCAGGGCAGCCCGCTCGGCGACCGGCGTACGCGGCCAGGCGCCGGCGTCGAACGCGGCGCGGGCAGCGGCCACTGCTTCGTCGGTGTCCTGGACGCCGCCCTCGGCGACGACCGCGAAGGCGGTCGCGTCGACGGGATCGATGATCTCGCGCGTGGCGCCGGAGAGGGCTGCGCGCCACTCTCCGCCCACATGAATGCTCTGCTGTGCTGCGGTCACGTTGCGTATTGCCTTTCGTCCTCTGATTCCCCCTGCCGGTGGCACCGACACGAACCGCCCGGTTGCCCCGGGACCCGAGATCCATGCGCAATGCTTTGCGGAGAGTGTTCTTGTTCACGCTCGAAGGCAGGGCAAATACGGACATGTAGCGCGGGTTGCACGGGCCGGGGTACAGAGGGGCCACGGCCATGGCGGCCCGTCACACAGAGTGGCGGCGGCCGTGCCCGGCGAACCGGGCCCCGGCACAACGCTCCGCGCCTTCCCGGGGGCGATCAGGCCCGGTCGGGGAATGCGGCGAGCGGCTCCACGAGTTCGGCCGTCTTCTCGAAGAGGACCGCGCGGCCGTTCTCCGGTCGGCATCGGCCGTGGGCGCGATCGCCCGTCACGCGGGGGCGGGGTAGACCCGGGACTGCTTCACGCTGCCGAAGGCGAAGCTGGACTCGATCGACGCGATGCCGGGGATGGCGTGGATGCGGTTCCGCACGAGGGATTCGTACGCCTCCAGGCTCTCGATGACCACGCGGAGCAGGTAGTCGCTGCTTCCGGCCATGAGATAGCAGTCCTGGATGTGCTCGATGAGCGCGACGTGCCCCTCGAAGACGCCGACCGCCTCCTTCGTGTGGCGGTCCAGGCGGATCCGCACGAACACCGTGATCGGCAGGCCGAAGGCGACCTGGTCGACCATGGCCGTGTAGCCGCGGATCAGACCGGCCTCCTCCAGGCGCCGCACCCGGCGCAGGCAGGGCGACGGGGACAGCCGGACCCGGTCGGCGAGGTCCTGGTTGGAGAGCCGCCCATCGGCCTGCAACTCGCGGATGATCTGGAGATCGACTGCGTCCATCACCCCTCCTCGGCTCCTGTTTGGCAGATCCTGCCCCAAACGTATGTCTGAGCGGCAGAACTGGCAATCGGCTGCCCCGTCGAAAGACCTAGCGTTGCTCCTTGGCCGGATCCGGCCCCCGAGGCTGGAGGAGCCCCTTGGTCACCACGAATGCCGGACCCGCAACGGCACTGCCCCCCGCGGCCCGCCCACGGCTCTCGGCCCGGACGAAGGGCACCCTGGCGCTGGTCGTGACCGTGCTCATCTGGGCCGCCTTCGCGCTCAGCGCCCGGGCGCTGAGCTCCTCCTCCCTGCTCCCCGCCGACGCGGCCCTGCTGCGCTTCGGCGTCCCGCTGCTCGCCCTGGCTCCCGCGCTGTGGCGGCGGCGCCGGCGGATCGCCGCCGTCCGCCCGGCCACCGCGCTCAAGATCGCCTGCGGAGCAGGGGTGCCGTTCTTCCTGGCCGCGATGTACGGCGGCTCCCTGACCTCGGCGGCCTTCGTCGGCTCCATCGTCCCGGGGATGGTCCCGCTGTTCGTCTCCGCCCTGATGGTCGCCGCGGGCAAGGGTCTGCCCCGGGGCACGCAGGCGGGCGGACTGGCGCTGATCGCGGCCGGCGTGGTCGCCCTGGTCTGGCGCTACGTCGTCCCGCTGAACACGCAGGTGCTGGCCGGCGCCGGGATCCTGCTCCTCGCGAGCGGGCTGTGGGCCCTGTACACCGTCGGGCTGAAGGAAGTGGACCTCGATCCGGTCGGATCGATCGGCCTGCTGTGCCTGCCCTCGTTCGCGGTGATGGCGCTCCTGGTCCTGACCGGGGTACTGCCCACCGGCCTGGCCTCGGCCGCCGGGAGCGACATCGCCCTGTTCCTGGTGGTGCAGGGGCTGGGGGTCGGCCTGTGCGCCGGCCTGCTGTACGCCTACGCCATCCGCAGCCTCGGCGCCGAGCGCAGCTCCACCGGGGGCAGCCTGAGCCCGGTCGCGGTGGTCCTGCTCGCCATCCCCCTGCTGGGCGAGTCGCCGACCGCGGCCGTGCTCGTCGGCGTCCCCCTGATCACCGCGGGCGTGGCCCTCGCCAACCGGCGCCCCCGCACCCCAACCGCAGCCCTCTCCCTTCCCCGCACCCAGTCCGAGGTTCCCGACCATGCTTGAGCTGCTCCTCCCGCCGCCCGTCGACCCGCTGTGGGACCTCACCGAGGCGTACGGCGCCGACGCCCGGCCCGAGCGCCTGAACCTCGTGCTCGGCGTCTACCGCGACCAGACCGGGGGCACCCCGGTCATGGCGGCCGTGCGCGAGGCCGAGATACGGCTTGCGGAGCGCTCCGCCTCCAAGGAGTACCGGGGGCTGTCCGGCAACACGGCCTTCAACCGGGCGATGCTGTCGCTGGTCCTGGGCTCCGGCGGCGCGGCCGAGCGGGCCGTGGCCGTCCAGACCGTCGCGGGCAGCGGCGCGCTGCGGCTGCTGGCCGACCTGATCTGCCGGACCCGGCCGGGCACGACGGTGTGGATCAGCGACCCCGCGTACGTCAACCACCGGCCCATCCTGGAGGCCGCCGGGCTGACCGTGCGGACGTACGGCTGGCTCGACGGCGAGGGCCGCTTCGACACGGCGGGCATGCTGCGCGACCTCGGGCGGGCGCGGCGCGACGACGTCGTCCTGCTCCAGGGGTGCTGCCACAACCCGACCGGCGTCGACCCGACGGCGCAGGCCTGGGAGGCGATGGCCGAACTCGCCGCGGAGCACGGCTGGGTGCCGTTCGTGGACCTCGCGTACCACGGGCTCGGCGACGGGCTGGAGGCGGATCTGGCCGCCACCCGCATGCTGGCGGAGCGGGTTCCCGAGATGCTAGTCGCCATCAGCTGTTCGAAGAACTTCGGGCTGTACAGCGACCGGACCGGCTGCGCCGTCGTCCTCGGCGCCTCGCGGCAGTCCCTGCGGCACGTGGAGACGGCCCTGCAGAACGCGGCCCGCACCCTCTACTCGATGCCGCCGGAGCACGGGGCCGCCGTGGTGACGGCGATCCTCGAAGACGACGGGCTGCGGGCCCTGTGGCGCGCCGAGCTGGATGGCATGCGGGCCCGGATCGAGGACAACCGCCGCGGGCTGACCGCTGAGCTGACCGCCCTCGGATGGCACGCCCAGGCCGACGTGCTGGCGCGGCAGAAGGGGATGTTCTCGATGCTGCCGCTCACCGCGCGCCAGATGCTGCGGCTGCGCAGCCGGTTCGCCATCTACGGGACGACGGCCGGACGGATCAACATCGCGGGGATCCCCGCGCATCGGATCCCCTGCCTCGCCCAGGGCGTCGCGGCGGTGCTCGACGAGGGGACCGAGTAGCACCGCCGGGCCCTCCCCCGGCCCGGCCCGGCCAAACACCTGACATCGCATCAGGTCATCCGTCCCGGACCCTTGACTCTGTTACCGCCGGTAGCCATTCTCGTGACACTGCCTGCGCGGGACATGACAATCAGCCGGCTCCCTCAGACGGTCTGCGTCCTCGACCGCGCCATCCGCCGACCGATGACGTGAGTGATGACCATGACCCGAGTCCCGCACCGAAGGCGCAGGCCCCTCGCGCTGCTCGCCCTTCTCCTGGCCATGGTGGCCATGGCCCTCGGCCCCGCGCCCGGCGCGGCCGCCGAGGGCGATGCCGGCTGGTGGAACCCCACCGCGCGGCCCGCGCCCGACTCCCAGATCAACGTCACGGGCGAGCCGTTCAAGGGCACCGACGCCAAGGGACAGGTCCGGGGCTTCGTCGACGCCCACGACCACATCATGTCCAACGAGGGCTTCGGCGGCCGGCTCATCTGCGGCAAGGCCTTCTCCGACCAGGGCGTGGCCGACGCCCTCAAGGACTGCCCCGAGCACTACCCCGACGGCTCCCTCGCGATCTTCGACTTCATCACCAAGGGCGGGGACGGCAAGCACGACCCCAACGGCTGGCCGACGTTCAAGGACTGGCCCGCCCACGACTCGCTGACCCACCAGCAGAACTACTACGCCTGGATCGAGCGCGCCTGGCGCGGCGGCCAGCGCGTCCTCGTCAACGACCTCGTCACCAACGGGGTGATCTGCTCGGTCTACTTCTTCAAGGACCGCAGCTGCGACGAGATGACCGCCATCCGCCTGGAGGCGCAGAAGACCTACGACATGCAGGCCTTCATCGACAAGATGTACGGCGGCCCGGGCAAGGGCTGGTTCCGGATCGTCACCGACTCCGCGCAGGCCCGCGACGTCATCCAGCAGGGCAAGCTGGCCGTGGTGCTCGGCGTCGAGACCTCCGAGCCGTTCGGCTGCAAGCAGATCCTGGACGTCTCCCAGTGCAGCAAGCAGGACATCGACCGCGGCCTCGACGAGCTGTACCGCCTCGGCGTGCGCAGCATGTTCCTCTGCCACAAGTTCGACAACGCCCTGTGCGGGGTCCGCTTCGACGAGGGTGCGCTGGGAACGGCGATCAACGTCGGACAGTTCCTGTCCACCGGCACCTTCTGGAAGACCGAGCAGTGCACCGGCCCGCAGCACGACAACCCGATCGGCCTGGCGCCCGCACCAGGGGCGCAGAAGGAGCTGCCGGCCGGGGTGGCGGTCCCCTCGTACGCGGCCGACGCGCAGTGCAATTCCCGCGGTCTCACCGACCTCGGTGAGTACGCCGTGCGCGGCATGATGAAACGCAAGATGATGCTCGAAGTCGACCACATGAGCGTCAAGGCGGCGGGCCGGGCCTTCGACATCCTCGAATCCGAGTCCTACCCCGGCGTGATCTCCTCGCACAGCTGGATGGACCTGGGCTGGACCGAACGCCTCTACAAGCTGGGCGGGTTCGCCGCGCAGTACATGAACGGCGCCGAGGGCTTCAGCGCGGAGGCCGCGCGCACCGACGCGCTGCGCGACAAGTACAACGTGGGTTACGGGTACGGCACCGACATGAACGGGGTCGGCGGCTGGCCGGGTCCGCGCGGCGCCGACACCCCGAACCCGGTGAAGTACCCCTTCCGCAGCACCGACGGCGGCTCCGTCATCGACAAGCAGACCACGGGGCAGCGCACCTGGGACCTCAACACCGACGGCGCCGCGCACTACGGTCTGGTCCCCGACTGGATCGAGGACATCCGGCTCGTCGGCGGACAGGGCGTCGTGGACGACCTCTTCAAGGGCGCCGAGTCCTACCTGCACACCTGGGGGGCGTCCGAGCAGCACAAGGCGGGCGTCAACCTCGCCGCGAACGCTCCCGCCGCGGCCAGCTCCGCGGAGTGGAACCCGTTCGTCAGCTACGCGCCCGGCAAGGCCGTCGACGGTGACAAGGGCTCCCGCTGGGCGAGCGACTGGAGCGACGACCAGTGGCTGCGCATCGACCTCGGCTCCCCCGCGACCGTCAAGCGCGTCACCCTCGACTGGGAGCGCGCGTACGGCAAGTCGTACCGGATCGAGGTCTCGGCGGACGACGTGAACTGGCAGACCGTGTGGTCCACGACCACCGGTGACGGCGGCCTGGACACGGCGCAGTTCGCCGGCGTCCCGGCCCGGTACGTACGCGTCCACGGCGTGGGTCGCGGCACGCAGTGGGGCTACTCCCTGCACGAAGTCGGCGTCTACAGCAGCTGACGGCCCGCAGCGGCTCCCGCAGGCCGGGGCCGGGAGGATCGGCTCGCCCGATCCCTCCGGCCCCGGCCTCGGCCGTACCTCCCCCGCACGAAGGGAACCGATTCCGCATGGCACGGATGCCGCTGGCGCAGCGGCGCAGGCAGCTCACCGAGGCCGCGATCCGCGCGATGGCCCGCGACGGGGTCCCCAGGACGACGACCCGGTCGATCGCCGCCGAGGCGGGCGTGTCGCTGAGCGTCTTCCACTACTGCTTCGATTCCAAGCAGGCGCTGCTCGAATCGGTCATCGAGACGATCACCGAGCACTATCTGACCGTGGTAGAAGAGGCGATCCGGCCGCGCACCACCCTCCGCGAGACCGTGCGGGCCGGCTTCCAGGCCTACTGGGACCACGTGCGGACCCACCCCGCCGAGCACATGCTCACGTACGAACTCACCCAGTACGCCCTGCGCGAGCCCGGGTTCGAGCACCTGGCGCGGCGCCAGCACGAGCTGTACTGCGCGACCTACGCGGAGCTGCTCGAAGAGGTCTGTCTCCGCACGGAGAGCGGACTGCGCGTCCCCGTCCCCGT
This sequence comes from Streptomyces sp. NPDC051582, assembly GCF_040681715.1. NCBI lineage: Bacteria > Bacillati > Actinomycetota > Actinomycetes > Kitasatosporales > Streptomycetaceae > Streptomyces > Streptomyces sp. NPDC051582. Next base: position 193,904 of record NZ_JBFAZJ010000013.1, on the reverse strand, counting down.
GCTGGCCCGCTATCTGGCGGCCATGACGGACGGGCTGACCCTGAACTTCCTCGTGCTCGGCGACACGGCCGCGGCGGCGGCGATCCTCGACATGGTGTCCGACCACGTGGCCGGTCTCGTCCACGAAGCGCCGCTGCGGACGCCTCCGGGCCCGGTGCACCCCTGAGGTCCGGGCTCACCCGAGGACCGGATGGGCCTCCGGGTGGGCGTCCCACCAGGCGCGGTGGAAGGGGTTGTTGTCCACGTTGGCCAGGTACGCGCCGGCCGCCGCGCGGTAGAGGGAGTCCGCCTGTCCGGCGGAGACCGCCGAGCGGTTCCAGGCCAGCCGGATGCGGCCCGTGATCGGGGTGCCGAGCAGCGGGCGCATCACCGTGCCCTCCACCGCGGGGGCCGTGGGCTGGGTCAGGGAGATGGCGCGGCCGGCAGCCACCAGGTCGTGGCGCATCTGGCGGTCGGTGATCCGGTGGCGCAGGGAGGGGGCGAAGCCGGCCTTCGCGCAGGCCTCGACCAGTGCCTCGGGGCCGCCGTCGTCGTCCTCGACCAGGGTCATCCACTGCTCGCCGGCCAGCTCGGCGAGGTCGAGGACCTCCCGTCCCGCCAGCGGATGCCCCGTGGACATCCGGATGCAGAAGGGCTCCTTGGGCACCAGGGTCCGCGCCAGGGCGCCCTGGGGCAGCGCGACCTCGTGGTCGTTGACCTCGCCGTAGACGATGACGTCGTACCGTCCCGCGCCGAGCATCCGTACGAGCGCGGTCACGGAGTGCTCCACGTCCACGGTGATCTCCCGCCCGGACAGGACGAGGTCCGTCCGGGCGAGCAGTCCGTCGATGAGGACGAGCAGGATGCAGCCGAGCCGCAGGGGCGCGTCGGTCGCCATCGCGCGGCTCTCGGCGCCGAGGCTCTCCATCTCGGTGAGCACGCGGCGCGCCTTGGTCAGCACGAACTGGCCCAGCGGGGTGGGCTCGACGCCGCTGCGGCCGCGGACGAAGAGCTCGCCGCCCGTGACCCTCTCGATCCTGCGCAGCTGGGCCGAGAGCGCGGGCTGGGAGACGCCCAGCCGCCGGGCCGCACCCCCCAGACTGCCTGACTCCGCTATCTGGCACACGGCTTGCAGATGCCTCAACTCCAGCTGCATCCGGGCAGCTTACGCAGCGTGACCCCACGACACCATAACGCGGACCTTATGGGCGCAGGGATGTCCCAATCTCGCCATGTCCACGCCCATACTCGGCGCCAACACCCACCCGCATTACCCCCCACACACGATCGGAGTGGACTCTTGCAGCCCACCAGATGGATGGCCTCCGTGGCGGCCCTGGCGCTGACGGCGGGCCTCGCCGGCACGCTGGCCACCGCCGCGTCCGCCGCACCACAGGCCCAGCCGCCCGCGCCCTCCCCGCAGGCCAGGTCCGCCGAGCGCGCGGTCGCCGCCGCCGACGCGGCGGTCCGCAGCGGCCTCGACACCCTGGTCAACTCGGCCCAGCAGCAGTACGACCGGCGCCTGGTCACCCCCTGGGTGCAGGACCTGTACTCCGTCTCCTACGAGCGCAGCTACCGCGGCCTGCCGGTCGTCGGCGGCGACGCGGTCGTCCTCGCCGACGGCGAGGGGCGGGTACGCGCCGTCCAGTCGGCCTCCGCCACCGCGATCGACGTGGCGACCACCCCCTCCGTCAGCGCGAAGGCGGCGGAGACGGTCTCGCGCGCGGAGCTGGCCAAGGTCGACAAGGTGCTCGACAGCCGGCTCGTCGTCAAGATCAAGGACGACAAGCAGGTGCTCGCCTGGGAGACCGTCCTCTCCGGCAGCACCAAAACGGCGCCCAGCAAGCTGCACGTCTTCGTGGACGCCCGGACCGGCAAGGTCGTCGACCGCCACGACGAGGTCGTCGCCGGCAGCGGCACCAGCAAGTGGAACGGCCCGAACCCGCTCAGCATCGACACCACGGCCTCGGGCGGTTCGTACTCGCTGCGCGACCCGAACCGGCCCGGTCTGAGCTGCGCCGACTACGGCAACGGCAGCGTGTTCACGAAGTCCTCGGACTCCTGGGGCACGGGCAACGCGACGTCCAAGGAAACCGGCTGCACGGACCTGATGTTCGCCGCGCAGAAGCAGTGGGACATGCTGGGCCAGTGGCTGGGCCGCAACGGCGTCAGCGGCAACGGCCGCAGCTTCCCCGGCAAGGTGGGCCTCGGCGACCTGAACGCGTACTGGGACGGCAGCTCGGTCACCATCGGGCACAACAGCGCCAACGAGTGGATCGCCGGGATCGACGTGGTGGGCCACGAGTACGGGCACGCCATCGACTCCAACACCCCCGGCGGCACCAGCGGCCAGGAGTCCGGGCTCGGCGAGGGCACCGGCGACATCTTCGGCGCGCTGACCGAGGCCTACGCCAACGAGCCGGCCCCGTACGACACCCCCGACTACACCGTCGGCGAGATGATCAACCTGACGGGCAGCGGTCCGATCCGTAACATGTACAACCCGTCGGCCGTCGACAACGACCCGAACTGCTACAGCTCCGCGATACCCGGCACCGAGGTGCACGCGGCCGCGGGTCCCCTGAACCACTGGTTCTACCTGCTGGCCGAGGGCAGCAACCCGGGCGGCGGCAAGCCCACCAGCCCCACCTGCAACCAGTCCACGGTCACCGGCGTGGGCGTGCAGACCGCCGGCAAGATCTTCTACGGCGGCATGCTGCTGAAGACCAGCAGCATGTCCTACAAGAAGTACCGGACGGCGACCCTCAGCTCCGCCAAGTCCCTCGACCCGGCCACCTGCAACCTGTTCACCCGGACCAAGGCCGCCTGGGACGCGATCAGCGTGCCCGCCCAGTCCGGCGACCCGACCTGTACCCCGAGCGGGCAGAACGACGACTTCTCGATGGCGCTGAACCCCTCCGCGGGCACCGTCCAGCAGGGCGCTTCGGTCACGACGTCCGTGACCACCAGCACCACCACCGGCCAGGCGCAGCAGGTGACCCTCACGGCCACCAATCTGCCGTCCGGGGTGAGCGCCTCCTTCAACCCGGCCACCGTGCAGTCCGGCCAGTCCTCGACGCTGACCCTGTCCGCCACGGCCAACGCGGCGCCCGGGGCCTCCACGATCACGGTCAAGGGCCAGGGCCCGAGCCTCGCGCACACCGTCGACTACGCGCTGAACGTCGGCAGCACCCAGCCCGGAAGCGACCCGCCGAACATCAACGTGGCGAACGTGCAGGCGCACTTGACCCAGCTGAACACGATCGCCTCGCAGAACGGCGGCAACCGCCGGGCGGGCAGCGCCGGTTACACCCAGTCCGTCGCGTACATCAAGGGCAAGCTGCAGGCGGCCGGCTTCACCGTCACCGAGCAGAGCTGCACCTCCTGCACGTACCCGTCCAACAACCTGATCGCGGACTGGCCGGGCGGGCCCGCCGACCAGACCGTCATGTTCGGCGCCCACCTCGACAGCGTCTCGGCGGGCCCGGGCATCAACGACAACGGCTCGGGCTCCGCGACCCTGCTGGAGAACGCCCTCGTCCTCGCGCAGAAGAACCCCACCCTGACCAAGCACGTGCGCTTCGCCTGGTGGACCGACGAGGAGCAGGGCCTGAACGGCTCGGAGTTCTACGTGGGCCGGCTCAGCAGCGCCGAGAAGAGCGCCATCAAGGGCTACTACAACTTCGACATGGTCGGCTCGCCCAACGGCGGCTACTTCATCAACAACCTCAACTCGACCACGGCCGCGCCGCTGAAGGCGTACTGGGCCTCGCTGAACCTCGCCCCCGAAGAGAACACCGAGGGCCAGGGCCGCAGTGACGACTACTCCTTCCAGCAGGGCGGCATCCCCACCTCCGGCTACGCCGCCGGCGCCAGCGCCCGCAAGACCTCGGCGCAGGCCACGAAGTGGGGCGGCACCGCGAACGCGGCGTACGACTCCTGCTACCACAGCTCCTGTGACACGACGAACAACATCAACGCGACGGTGCTGGACCGCAGCGCCGACGGCGTCGCCTACGCGATCTGGAAGCAGGCCGTCGGCGGCGACACCCCGGCGCAGGACTTCTCGATCAACACCTCCCCGTCCGCCGGCTCCGCCGCTCCGGGCACCAGTGTCACCTCCACGGTGAACACCACCACCGTGAGCGGGAGCCCGCAGACGCTCGCCCTGTCGGTCTCCGGCGCCCCGTCCGGGGTGACCGCGACGCTCAGCCCGGCCTCCGTGCAGTCCGGCGGCTCCTCGACGCTCACCGTGCAGGTCGGCGCGACCACCACGGCGGGCACGTACACCCTGACCGTCACCGGCACCGGCACGGTCGCCCACAGCACCACCTACACCCTGACCGTCGGCGGCGGGGGTACCTGCACCCCGAAGCAGGTCGTGGTCAACGGCGGCTTCGAGAGCGGCAGCAGCCCGTGGACCGCCACCGCCGGGGTCGTCACCAACCAGTCCGGCCAGGTCTCGCACAGCGGCTCGTACATGGCGTGGCTGACCGGGTACGGCACCTCCCACACCGACAGCGCCTCGCAGTCGCTGGCACTCCCGGCCGGCTGTGCCACGGCCCGGCTCTCCTTCTACCTCCACATCGACACCGACGAGGACGAGAGCGTGGTCTACGACCGGTTCACCGTCTCGGTGGGCGGCCAGACCCTGGAGACCCTGTCCAACGTGGACGCGGCCCCGGGCTACGTGCTCAAGAGCTACGACGTGTCCCGGTTCGCCGGCCAGACCGTCACCCTGAAGTTCCAGGGCGTGGAGGACCAGTCCCTCCAGACCTCCTTCGTCGTGGACGACGTCACCCTCCAGGCGAGCTGACCCCCGCCCGGTGTCCCCGCGTCAGTAACGGCGCGGGGACATCACCTGGGACACCGCGTCCGGGGCCTCCAGGACGCAGCGCGGGAGGCCGGGACCGGGAGTCGCCCGAACGGACACCGGGGTCGGCGGATCGGTCGGGAGTTCCACCTGCACGGTGACGGGCCGGTCGTGGTGCGTGGTGCCGTGCCCGGTCTCCTTGCCGTCGACCAGGATCTCCACGTCGACGCGGTGGCCGGTCTCGACGGTGGCGCTGACGGAGTGCCCGGCATGATCGATGTGGAAGTGATGGCGTCGTCTCATGGGATCGCCTCCGTCGGGGCACTGCGGACCGGCCCCCGTCCAGCGTAGCCGCGCCCGCCGGGGACGGCAGGTCGGGAGCGTTTTGGTCTCGGGGCGGATCCTCAATACGATCCGGCGATGATCACAAGAAAATGGGTGGCGGCCGGGGCCTGCGGCCTGTTGGCCACTTTGGCGGTCGGGCTCTTCCCGGCGAATGCCGCCGCCGGTGAACCGGTGGCGAAGGAGTCCCCCAAGGTCGAGCTGGTCCTCGACGTGAGCGGCTCGATGCGGGCGACCGACATCGACGGAAAGTCGCGGATGGCCGCGGCGAAGCAGGCGTTCAACGAGGTGCTGGACGCCACGCCGGACGAGGTGCGGCTCGGGATACGGACCCTCGGGGCCACCTATCCCGGTGATGACCGGCAGCTCGGCTGCAAGGACACCAAGCAGCTCTACCCGGTCGGCAAGCTGGACCGGACCGAGGCGAAGACGGCGGTGGCCACCCTGGCCCCCACCGGCTGGACGCCGATCGGGCCGGCCCTGCTGGGCGCGGCCGATGACCTCAAGGGCGGCGACGCCACCCGGCGGATCGTGCTCATCACCGACGGCGAGGACACCTGCGCCCCGCTCGACCCCTGCGAGGTGGCCCGCGACATCGCGGCGCAGGGCATCCACCTCGTCATCGACACGCTCGGGCTCGTCCCCGACGCCAAGACGCGCAACCAGCTGATCTGCATCGCCGAGGCCACCGGCGGCACGTACACCTCGGTGCAGCACACCGCCGAACTCTCGGGCCGCGTGAAGCAGTTGGTGGACCGGGCGGCGACCCCGGTCGTCACCCCGGTGGCCACCGAGGGCGCCAAGCAGTGCGCCGGAGCCCCGCAGCTCGGCGCGGGCCTCTACACGGACCGCGAGACCTTCGGCGAGCACCGCTGGTACCGGGTCGACGTCAAGCCCGGCCAGGAGCTGCGCGCTTCGGTCAGCGTCGCGGCCGACCGGGCCGTCAACAACGACTACGGGGTCATGCTGCGGGCGACGACCGTCCACGGCCGCGAGATCGTCCGGGGCTCGGAGGCGGGCGACGGACGCACCGACATGATCTCGACCGGTCTGCGCTACCCGAAGGCCGAGGTGGACGACTCCGACGAGGACGGCGACGGGAAGGCCGCGGTGGAGACGGTCTGCCTCCAGGTCAGCAACTCCTTCTCGGCTCCCGCCTCGGTGAAGACCGCGCCGGGCCTGCCCGTCGAACTCACCATCGACGTGGTGGACGGCCCCGACGACGCCTCCGACGCGGCGGCGTTCGGTCTCGGCCGCGGCTGGTGGCTGATCGGCGTGCTGGTCCTCGCCGGTCTCGTCGCCGGTCTGCTGTGGGGCTGGATCTCCCGCTGGCGTATCTCGGTCTGGAGGACCAACTGATGCGTACCGTACGCATACTGACCGCCGCCGCCCTCGCCGCGGGCGGGGTGCTCGCCGCGGCGGGCGCCGCCCTCGCGGACACCCCTTCGGCGAGCGCGAGTACGAGCGCGAGCGCGAGCCCCGGCGGCAAGGACTCCGGGCCGACCGAGGCGGGCACGGCCTTCCGGACCGCCACGGCGATCCGGCCGGGCCAGCGGGCCACGGCCGACGCGTCCACGGGTGACTACCTGTACTGGGTGCTCCCGCTGGACTCGGGGCAGCGGGCCACGGTCAAGGCCACGGTGAAGCTGCCCCCGGCGGCGAACCGGCACGGCGCCTCGACCTGGCAGCTGGACGTCTACGACGGCCTGCGCCGCCGCCAGGCCTGTACCTACGGCACGCAAACGGCGGCGGCGGCCAAGGAGGCCGCCTCGGTCGACCTCTCCTGCACCCTGCGCACCGTGCGCCCGGGTGCGGAGCCCTGGGCCAACGACCCGCTGCCCGGCAGCTACTACGTCCGCTTGACGGTCGTCGGCGTGGTGCAGGAGGACCTCGGTCTCCCCGTACGGGCCGAGGTAGAGGCCTCCACCCGGGACACGGGGGGCGCCTTCGCGGTGGACGGCGCCCTCGCGAAGCCGCTCGTACCCGGCATCGGCAAGGCCGCCCAGGCGGGGTCCGGGAGTTCGGCGCAGCCGGCCGCGGTCGGCGAGCCGGCCGACGGCTGGTCCGGCGGCCGGTGGTCCGACCGCTGGATCTGGACGGCGGCGGGCGGGATCCTCGGCGCCCTCGCCGGCATCTTCGGATACTCCCTCACCCGAGGCAGGGGCCGCCCCTCCGGGGTCCCGCCCCGGAGCTGACCGCCCCGGCGGCCACGGCACCCCGCCGTGGCCGCCGGCCGGGCGGTCCCGCGCCCCTCAGTAGCCCGCCTCCGCGCGGCCCGAGTCCGCCGAGATGTCCAGGCGGGCCGGTGCGGCGGGGTCGTCCATCCCCGGCGCGACGTCACAACGCCCCGCCCCGGCCCGGGCCGTGACCCGGAACCGGGTGGCCCCGGGCACGCTGAGCCGGAGCCGGCCGGCGCCCGCCCGGGCGGTGACCCGCTGCGGCGGCGCGGCGAAGCGGACGACGGCCGAACCCGTCCCGGCCCGGATCTCCGCCTGCGGCGAGCTGAGCCCCGAGGCTTCGAGCGAGCCCGCGCCGACGCCCGCCCGCAGCGGCCCGCGCAGCGCGCTCAGCCGCAGCGTCCCGGCTCCGACTTCGGCGTCGACGGCGCCGCCGAGCCCGCTGATCACCACCGTGCCGGAGCCCGCCGTCACCTTCACCGGGATCCCGGCGGGCACGGTGACGCCCAGGTCGACCGAACAGCCGATGCCGGATTCCACGAGAGCCGCGACCGCCGGGCAGCGCGGGGTCAGTTTCAGGGTGTCGCCGAGCCAGCTCTCGTCGATCGTCGCGGCCCCCGCCGACCAGCGCGCCCGGGCCTCGTAGACCACCCGCCCGTCGGAGCGGGGGGTGACGCGCACATCGGCGCCGCCCGCGTCGATCTCCACGGCGGTCACCGGCCGTTCGCCGCTGCCGCCGCTCAGCGTCCCGCTCTCGGTGGAGGCGTACGACCAGACCTGCCAGGCGGCGGGGGCGACGACGAGCACGGCGCTCAGGACGGCGACCACGATCCAGGCCGTGCGCCGGGGGCGCCGGGCGCTGCCCCCGCCACCGCCACCACCGCCACCTCCGCCACCACCGGCGCCGCCGCTCACGAACTGCCGTCCAGGAAGCGCAGGACCGCGAGCACCCGCCGGTGGTCGCCGTCCGCCTGCGGCAGGTCCAGCTTGGCGAGGATGTTGTTGATGTGCTTGGCGACGGCGCTCTCGCTGACCACGAGCTGCGCCGCGATCCCCGCGTTGGAGCGCCCCTCGGCCATCAGCGCGAGCACCTCCCGCTCGCGCGGCGTGAGGCGCTCCAGCGGATCGATGCCGCCGCCCCGGCGCAGCAGCAGCTGCGAGACGACCTGCGGGTCGAGGGCGGTACCCCCCGCGGCGACCCGCCGGACGGCGTCGATGAACTCCTCGACGTCGGCGACCCGCTGCTTGAGCAGGTACCCGATGCCCCCGGCCTGAGAGGCCAGCAGGTCGGCGGCGTAGCGCTCCTCCACGTACTGCGAGAGCAGCAGGACCGAGGTGCCGGGCCACTGCCTGCGGATCATCAGGGCGGCCCGGACGCCCTCGTCCGTGAATCCGGGCGGCATGCGGACGTCGACCAGGGCGAGGTCGGGTTCGTGCTCGGCGACGGCGGCGAGCAGGGCTTCGGCGTCCCCGGTCTCCGCCGCCACCTCGAACCCGGCCATTTCGAGGACCTTGACCAGTCCTATTCGCAGCAGCACCGAGTCCTCGGCGATCACAGCCCGCACGGCAGCTCCACAGTCACGACGGTCGGGCCCCCGAGGGGGCTGTTGATCACAATGGTTCCGTCGACCGACCCTACGCGTTTGCGCAGGCCCACCAGTCCGGTGCCGCGGGCCGCGTCCGCGCCGCCCACCCCGTCGTCGGTGACGGTGACGCGCAGCAGGTCGCCGTCCCGGCGGGCTTCCACGCGGCAGCGCGAGGCCCTGGCGTGCTTGGCGACGTTGGCGAGCGCCTCGGAGACGACGAAGTAGGCGACGGCCTCGACGGTGGGGCCGGGCCGGCGCTCCAGCTCCACGGCCAGTTCGACGGGCAGGGGCGCCCGGGCCGCGATGCCGGAGAGCGCCGCGTCGAGCCCCCGGTCCTCCAGGACCGCCGGATGCAGGCCGCGCACGAGGTTGTTGAGCTCCTCGATGGCCTCCTTGGCCTCGCGGTGGGCCTCGTCGATCACGGCCTTGACCTCGGGCGGCAGATCGGTGAGCGTGGCGCGGGCGATGCCGAGGTTCATGGCGAGGGCGACCAGCCGCTGCTGGGCGCCGTCGTGCAAGTCGCGTTCGATCCGGCGGCGTTCGAGGTCGGCCGCGTCCAGGACGTCGGCCCGGCTCTCGGCCAGGTCCTCGACGCGGCGTTCCAACTCCTTGGCCCGGCTGGGTCCGAGGAGCGCGGCCGCGGCGAAGGAGTCGAGCCGGGCCAGGGCAGCGGCGAGCCAGGGGGTGGCGAGCAGCAGCAGGGCGCCGAGCACGGTGACGGAGTCGTAGCGCCAGGTCCAGTCGGCGCCGCGGTACTCGACGGGCAGCAGCCACGACCATCCGTACACGCCGGCCCCGGCGAATCCGCACGCCCAGGCCAGGACGATCAGTGCTCCGGCGATCCCCGCGAGCGGGCTGACCAGGAGGTGGTAGCCGTACTGCCGCCAGGTCGACTCCGAGCGCAGCCGTTCGAGCAGCGCCCGCGGGCGCAGCGGCCGGTCTCCGTGCGCGACGGCCGGGATCTCCCGCTCCAGCAGCTCGCGGAAGCGGCTGCGCTGGAGCCGGGTGAGCAACGGGGTCAGGACCAGTGACACGAGCAGCACGAGCGGGGCGGCCTTGAAGAACACGAGCGCGGCCGCGGCCGGCAGGGCCATCGGGATCGCGGCGGCGGTGAACGCGGTGGTCCGCCAGGCCCATGCCGACCAGGGGGCATGGTCGGCGGTCCAGCGTGTGGCACGCCGCAGCGCTCCGGAAAGTCCCATGCCCGTACGGTAATCGCACTGATCAGAGCCGCTCCATCACCCTGGTGCCCGGTCGGGGGTGTAGCCAGTGCCACCCCCGGTTCGGACGGTGCCGCTACTGCTTCCGCTCCCCCGCACGACCAGAGTGATCTTCGTACCCGGAGGACGGACCACCGGGGCCGGAAGGAGCTCCTCCACCATGACCCTCGTCGCCCCGCGCTTCCGGACCCGCCGCATCCCCCGGCCCCGCCTGGCCACGCTGCTCACCGGCGCGGGGGTGGCGCTGCTGCCGTGGATGGTGGTGCTGGCGAAGACGCTGCCGCAGACCGCGGAGGTCTCCAACTGGTCGACGGCCTGGATCGGGCTGGACGCCATGCTCGCCGCCGGACTGGGCGGTACGGGTCTGCTGCTGGGGCGCCACGATCCGCGCGCCGCGTCCCTGGCCGCGGCGACGGCCGCGCTGCTGCTGACGGACGCCTGGTTCGACGTGATCACCGCCGCTCCGGGCAGCGCCCGGGCGACGGCGGTGGCCCTGGCGGTGTGCGCGGAACTGCCCCTGGCGGCGGTCTGCGCGGCGGTGGCGGCCCGCCGCCCGGTGTTCTAGCGTCGAAAGAGCGGGGCGAGCGACGCGCCGCGCCGGCCGTTCCCCGAACGGCCCGCGCCGCCCCCGCCCCGCCCGTGGTCCGGCGCACCGGCGGGCCGCGTGACCGACCCCGAGAGCAGGTGCGTCCGCATGCGTCCGTCGGCCCGTGTCCCCAGTGTCCTCGCCGGTTTCGTCCTCGCCGTCGGCGGCGCGTTCTTCGCCGCCCCGGCCGTCGGCGCGGCCGCCCCCACCAGCATCCAGCAGTGCGAGCAGTACGTCGTCCAGCACGGCAAGCAGATCACGGACGGAGTGGGGCAGGCCTGCTACGAGGGTCAGATCGGCAACCAGACCAGCTGCGCCGCGAGCCTCCAGGCTGTCGGCATCTCCGCGGACGTCGCGTCCGGGGCCTGCCGCGCGGCGCACTAGCGCGCCCGCCGCAGGTCAGAGCGGGTGGCCGTCGTCGTCGGTCGGATCCTTCTGGGTGGAGAACCGGGAGACGAACACGTCGAAGAGACCGTCCGGGCGGCGGGTCAGCGTGGCCCCGTCCTGCCAGATGCCGTTGTCCGGCCACCACTGGCTGCCGTACGGATCACCCTGGTTCTGGTGGACGTTGTGCATTCCGAGTCCCTCGTCGAAGGGCTCTCCGAAGACCAGGACCGGCCGGCCCACGACGAGGATGGGCTCCAGCGCCGCCGAGGCCTCCAGGTACGAACCCGAGATCCAGGGCCGGGGCGGGTTCAGCCGGTCCAGGATCCGCTGGAACCACCGCGGCGGGTGGCCGCCGAGGAGACAGCCGGGGCGGTCGGCGAGGGCCGGGTGCCGCAGGTAGTCGAGCGCACCGGATCCGGAGGTCCGGGCGAGGTCGTGGTACCCGGGCGTGGGCGAGGCGACGGGGTCGAGCACCGAGGCGTGCAGGGTGAAGACCTTCCACTGCACCCCGATCGCGGAGTGCTTGCTGTCCACGTCGATGGCGCATTCGTAGCGCCCGGCGGGCGCGTCCACCTCCAGGTGGACGTGGAACCAGCGGCCCTGGTCATCGGGACGGTCGCGGAAGTGGCGGTGCAGGGTTCCGGACAGCACTCCGTAGTTTTCGAGCGGCATCCCGCCAGTGAACCACCCGGACCGCCCGGTGGCGGGCGCCCGCGGGCGTGTCCCGGCGATCTCCCGTGCCATGGTCAACACTTGACGGAACGTTGACTCCTTCCGGAGCGAGCCCCGGCGGCCCCGGTGGCTACCGTCCCTGCCATGCCCCTACCTCCTCCCCTCCCGGTCCTCCCGTACCGCAGGCCGACCCGCGGGCGCGACTACTGGGTACTGGACGACGTACTGCCGGATCCGGACGCCGTACGGGAGCGCTGCCTGGCCAAGGACGACTGGACCGAGGGCTACCCCCACAAGCCCGAGAGCTGGCCGGGGCTGCGCGCGATGCCGGGTCTGGAACCCGATGAACTGGCCCTGGTGGAACGGCTGGTGCGCAAGTCGACCGGCGCGCCGAAGATCTGGGCCGAACGGCCCGCGGGCGGCGGCACGTTCAACCACAACTGTGTTCAGGTCGTCGGCGAGGGCGAGTCCGAGTCACGCCCGCACACCGACTCACGGAGCCTGTGCCGCTACGCCGCCGTGCTCTACCTCAACCCGAAGGTGCCGAAGGACTGCGGGACCAGTTTCTACCGGCAGAGCCTGCCCGGCGGCGCCCTGGGCGGCAATCAGGTGATCGCGCCGCACAACAACCTGGTCGACGCGCTGGGCACCCGTTTCGTCTCCCCGGATTCCTTCACCGAGGACGTACGGGTCCCCCACCGCGCCAACCGCCTGCTCCTCTACTCCGCGAACCTGATCCACAGCGCCACCGGCTACTGGGGCCACACCCTGGAGGAGAAGCGGATGACGGCCGTCTTCTTCTGGAAGGCGTAGACCCGAGCGCCCGGGCGGGCGGTCAGCGGCGGATCGTACGGACGCGCTCCGCCTCGGGCGCCGGCGCCTGGGCCGGGACCGCGGGGACCACCGTCGGCTGCGCGGACATCCGGCGGATGTCGTGCGCGGCGCGCCGCAGCCCGGTGCGCAGCCGGCGGCCCAGGGGCCGCTCTATCAGCCGGTGGACGAGCCAGGCGAGCACCACCATGAACGCGGTCACGCCCAGGACGAGGGGGACGGGCCGCACGTCGTGGCGGAAGTGGTGGATGAACGTCAGCCCGGCCATCATGTGGATCAGGTACAGCGGATAGGTGAGCGCTCCCGCGTGCCCCAGCCAGCGCCACCGGACGCGGTCGAAGGCCCCGAGGGCGATCCCCGCCATGACGAGGAACCCGCAGGCTATGACGACGTGGGCCGGCCAGACCGGCGTGTGCGCCGCGACGCCGCGCCCCAGGTTGCTGATCATGCGGCCCTGGACGTAGCTCTGCGCGAGGACGAACTGGAGGCCGGCGATGCCCCACAGGACGGCGTTGGGCCCGAAGCGGCGCATGAGGTGGAAGGCGATCCCCGCGATGAAGTACGGCGAGAAGGTCGGGATCGCGAAGAAGGACAGCACTCCGCTGTCGGCGGTGGGCGCCACCACGCCGGCGACGGTCCAGACGGTGCAGAAGAACACGCAGTTGCGGTAGGTGACGCCACGCACGACGACCAGCGCGAACAGGGCGTAGAACTTCAGCTCGACGAAGAGGGTCCAGTACGCGTCGTCGATGTGCGGCACCTTCATGCCGCCCTGGAGCATCGACAGGTTCACCACGACGTCGCTGAACGCCTTGACCCCGCGCACCTCCGGCCAGGCGAACAGGATCCCGGCCGTGAAGAGGACGGCCGCCCAGTAGGCCGGGAAGAGGCGGGAGATGCGGGAGGCGGCGAACTCGCCCACACCGCGGTCCCAGGCGCTCATGCAGATGACGAACCCGCTGACGACGAAGAAGATCTCGACGCCCAGCCAGCCGTAGGCGGCGCAGGCGCTCGCGACGGGGAAGACGGAGGCGGCCGGTTCTCCCCAGCCGCTGTCGAGCGCCAGGTAGTGGTAGCACAGGACGGCCAGCGCGGCGAGGATCCGGACGCCGTCCAGGGCGGCCAGACGGGCGCCGCCGCCCGGCACGGCTCCCGGCCCGGGGTGTCCGATGGCTCTCGACGCGCTCATACCGTGGCTGCCGCTTCCTTGGGTGATGGTCCGATGAACAGATTTGATCAACCGGCACCCTACCGGCACCTCCGGCGGCCACCCCTGAACGCCGGACAAGGTGTGACGGAAGTCTGACGGACGCCCGCCGGGCCTGGTGCGGGGGCGGCGGCGGTGGTCGAATCGGGCTGTGAGCCCAGCACCCGCAGCCGTACCCGCGCCACAGCCGCCACCGGACCCCGGTCCCGATCCCGGCCTCGATCCCGACCCCGACGGCCGGGGCGCGCCGGTCGGGCGCCGCCTGGTCCTCGGCATGGTCGGGCTCGGCGCCGCCGGACTGGTCGCCGCCCCGTACCTCCAGAGCGGCTTCGAAGCCTTCCTCGGCGCGGCCTCCACCAAGGACCCCACCGGCCTCACCGGCCTGCTGCCGAACGGCGGCGGGTTCCGCTACTACTCCGTGGCCTCTTCCGTCCCCGCGCGCGGCCCCGAGAACTACCGGCTCACCGTCGACGGCCTGGTCGACCGCCCCGCGACCTACACCCTCGACGCGCTCCGGGCGCTTCCGCAGACCCGGGTCGTACGGGACGTCCAGTGCGTCACCGGCTGGCGGGTGCCCGGCACGCCCTTCGAGGGGGTTCCGCTGACGCGGCTGCTCGACGCGGCCGGGGTGCGTCCCGAGGCGCGGGCGATCCGCTTCAGCTGTTTCGACGGGACGTACACCGAGTCCCTGACCCTCCCCCAGGCCCGCCGGGACGACGTCCTGGTGGCGCTGCGCATGCAGGACGAGCCGCTCAGCCACTCGCACGGCGGGCCCGTCCGGCTGTTCGTGGCCCCGATGTACTTCTACAAGTCCGCGAAGTGGCTCTCCGGCATCACCCTCACCCGGGACGTGGAGCCCGGCTACTGGGAAGACCTCGGGTACGACGTCGACGCCTGGGTCGGCCGGTCGAACGGACGCGACGATGCGCCGACCGTCTGATCCGCTGCTGCGGCACTCCGAGCGCTCCGCGCACACCGGGCACACCGGGCACACCGGGCACACCGGGCACACCGGGCACAAGGAGCGGATCCGCAGGTTCAGCCGCGGCGAACGGTGGATCCACCGTTCCACGGCCGCGCTGATGTGCCTCTGCGTCGCCACCGCCGCCTGTCTGTACCTGCCCGCGCTCGCGGAACTCGTCGGCCGCCGCCACCTCGTCGTCACCGTCCACGTCTGGTCCGGGCTGCTGCTCGTCGTACCGTTCCTGCTGGGGCTCGCCTCGCGGGCGTTCCGCGCCGATCTTCGGCGCCTGGGCCGGTTCGGGCCGCACGACCGGGTCTGGCTGCGGGCCGCCCTGCGGCGCGACCGGGTGACCCGGCGGCCCGCCGGGAAGTTCAACGCCGGGCAGAAGGTGTACGCGGGCTGGCTGGCCGGGGCGGTGCTGGTGATGGCGGGCACCGGCATGCTGATGTGGTGGACCGGACTGGTCCCGCTGGTCCAGCGCACGGCGGCCACCTTCGTCCACGACTGGCTCGCCCTCACCGTCGCCGTCGTGCTCGCCGCGCACATCGGCAAGGCCCTGGGCGACCCCGAGGCGCGCCGGGGGCTGCGTACCGGCTCCGTCGGCCGTGCCTGGGCCGAGCGCGAACACCCGCTGTGGCGGCCCGAGGAGTGAGGGGACCGGCCGCCGCGGATCTCGCGTCGGCCGGCCCCGCGCCGGTCGCCGTCAGCCGCCGTCGCGCACGGCGACGATGCCGTTGAAGACGCCGACGTAGGCGGTGCCGTCGGGTCCGAGCGTGATCGGCGCCCAGTTGTTGTCGTACAGCGGCCCGGTGCCGGTCAGCTGCCGCCAGCGGCGCTCGCCGGTGCGGAAGTCCACCGCCGTCAGGTACCAGGCGTCGATCCCCCAGGCGTTGGGCTCCTTTTCGTAGAAGTAGAGCAGCCCGTTCGCGGTGGACAGTTTCGGGACCACGGAGGGCGAGCGGACGCTGCTCTGCCACACGGTGTCGCAGCCGCTGCCGTCGGCGCGGACGTCGATCCGGCTGGCCCCGCCGACGACCGACTTGCCGAGCAGCAGGCTGGTGAGGTTCTCGTAGCCGTAGTTGTTCTCGACGACGATGCTGTTGCCCCAGGTGATCAGGGAGTTGTCGGTGGTCGAGGCGCCGCTGCCGAACACCGGCACCTTGCAGATGAGCCGCCGGTCCGCCGGTACGTCCGTCCCCCGCCGGTAGACCAGGACGTTCATCCGGTCGTCGGCGTTGTCGGTGATGGCGACGTAGCCGTCGCCGAAGAGGTCCGGGGTGGTGCCCGAACCCTGGTTCACGGATCCGGGTTTGGTTCCCGTACCGCGGTCGTACGTCTGGCGCCACTGCACGTCGGGGGTACCGTCGGCGGCGGCGCGGAAGCTGTAGAGGGCGTGGTCGGTGACGATCGACACCCCGTCCTCTGCGACCGAGAAGGAGTTCTGGATCTCCTCGCCCGGCAGGCGGATCGAGCGGATCTGCGCGGTGCGCGGATCCACGGTGCCCACGCGGCCCTGGCGGGTGACCCACCAGATGCGGCCGTTCCAGTCGGGCATCACGGAGGTGACGGGGTCGCAGGTGCCGCTGGGCCGCAGGTTGGTCCAGGTGACGCAGTCGTGCGGGACCTGGCCGGTGAGGTCCCAGTCGTCGTCCACGCGGAACGTCCAGCTGCCGTCCGGCCGCTGGGCGTGCGAGAGGCGCAGGACGTGCTGGCGGGAGTCGGCCAGCACGGCCCGGTCCTGGTCGTCCAGGTAGAAGTAGGCGCCGCCCGAGGTGTCCTTGAAGATCTTGGAGAAGTCGAGGGAGGTGATCGCCTCGACCGTCGAGGAACGCTGCGGAAGCTGGTGTTCCGCGAGCGTCGCCAGCGTACGGGGATCGAGGAGCTTGACCTTGAAGCCCGTGAAGGTGCCGCACACCGTGACCAGCCGGCCTCCCGAGTCGAAGGTGGCGGTGGCGCATTCGCCGCCGAGGGCCGCGATCTTCTCGCTGCTGACGTGCGGGCTCTTGCCGAGCGGCCCGGACCAGGGGGAAGTGGCACTGCCCCCGGCGTCGGAGTGCATTCCGCTGCGGCCGTTGGGCGCGAGGAAGGGGTGCTGGGGCGGGGCCTCGCCGGGCAGCGGGACGGCGGCCGCCGGGGCGCCGTCGTAATGGCCGACCAGGCGGTGACCGGGTGCCTGGGGTATCTCCGCGGCCTGCGCCGGAGAGATCCCGTACATCGCGGTGAACACGATGAGGGCGGGGACCACGGCGCAGTTCAGCGCTCTTCGGAACATCCGGACTTCCTCCGTTCTCTTCAGTTTTATTGACAGTGCGTATGACATCGCGCCGCCGCCAGACGCTAGATCGCACGGCCTGAGGAGTCCATGGAGGAGCCGGATGATTCATGAAGGCGCAACAGTTGATCGATTCGGGCGGGAGCGGCCGGACTACGGGCGCAGGCCGGAGACCACCTCGGCCGTGGCCGTCAGGCCGTCGTGGATGGTCGCCGCCATGCTGCTGCTCGCGAGGTAGAAGCCGAGCAGCACGCAGACGAGGGCGTGGGAGAACTTCAGGCCGCCACTGCGCATGAAGATCCACGCGAGGACGAGGAGCAGCACGACCACGGAGAGCGAGATCACCATCGTTACCTCCTGAGAGCGGCGCCCATCGTGGCGCAGGAGGGGGTGCCTTCGGGCGAAACCCGTGTCCGCCGTACGGGTGTTGACCGTCCGTGACGGGCGATCAGTGCTTGACGATCCCGTCCCAGTGGGTCGTACGGGCGCACCAGCGCGCGAGCAGGACCGGATCGTGGCCCACCGCGAGCAGCCCGGCCCCGGTGTCCGTGCGGTACTCCTCGACCACCCCGACCAGGGCGACCCGAGAGTCGGGCCCCGCCCGTCTTCCAGCCGGCCTCGTCGAGGAGCTTCTTCGCCCGGTCGAGGTCGTATGGTGCGGGCGGTGTCGTCGTCGAACCCCCTGGCGAGCTCGGGCGGCGGGATCGCCGCGTGAAGACGACGTCCGGGCGGCGCACGGGTCTTGCCGCACCGCCCGCACCCGTGCCATATATGTCTAGACCTTTACGAGGAAGCGGAAGCCGAGGAAGGCCCCCCGTGCGACGCACCGCCCCCCTGCTCGCCCTCTGCCTGGCCGGCGCCTGGCTCACCGCCTGCACCGCCGCCGACACCACGCCCCCGGCGGCCCCCGCCGGGACCACCGCCCAGGCCGGCAGCGCCACCTCCGTGCACGTCATGTGGCAGGCGGCGGCCCCGGCCGACGCGGTGACCAACTACCAGGTCTTCCAGGCGGGGCGGCTGGTGCGCGAACTCCCGGCCGACAAGACGATGGTGGACGTCACCGGCCTCACCCCGCAGACCTCCTACGCCTTCACGGTCCGGGCCCGCGACGCCGCCGGGAACACCTCCGCCCCGAGCGCCTCCGCCCTGGCCACCACCCCGGCCGCCAAGGCCGAGGACCACCAGGCCCCGACCGCCCCCGCCCGCACCACGGGCCGGGCGGACGGGCCGCGGTCCGCCACGCTGTCCTGGGCCGCGGCGAGCGACGACACCGGCGTGACCGCGTACGACGTCTACCAGGGCGGCGTACGGATCCACACGGCCGGCCCAGGCGAGACCGCCACCACCCTGACCGGCCTCCAGCCCGACACCGCCTACACCTTCACCGTCCGGGCCCGCGACGGGGCGGACAACTCCTCCCCCGACGGTCCGCCGGTGGACGTGAGCACCCCGCCCTCCGCCGGACAGGGACCCGGCACCGCCCCCGCCGATTTCACCGCGACCGCCTCCCCCGGCGCCGTCACGCTGACCTGGACCGCCCCGGACACCGGCCGCCCGACCGCGGAGTACGAACTCCACGTCAACGGCAGGCCCGTCACCGTCATCCAGTTCGGCGCCGGCGCCGTGCCCGCCTCCGGAGCCGCCCGGGTGGAGCACCGGCTCACCGTGACCGAGCCGGCCGGCACGCGGTGGACGCTCAAGCTGCGCGCCCGGCTGCCCGACGGCAACTGGGGGGCCTTCTCGGCGGAGCGGAGCATCGTACTCGTGGCATGAGGCGCACGGCGGGACTGCGGCAACATGACGGCAATCCGGACGGAACGGCGCGGCAGGGCCATAAGATCGCGCACAATACACCCGTGTCCGGTGAGTACGCGTTCAACAAAAAACGGCCGGATTCCGGGGAAACCGACGGCGATCCCGACCCGGCTCCCTGCACCCCGCCGGGAAACCTGCCACCCGACCCCTCGGGCTTCGTCGGCCGGGAGGGCGAACTCGCGCAACTCCACTGCCTGTTGCGCTCCCGCAGGTTGACCACCCTCACCGGCGTCGGCGGCGTGGGCAAGTCCCGTCTCGCCCTGCGGGCCGTCAGCGATCCCGCACAGGCCCGGCCCGACGGGATCTGGTGGGTGGAGCTCTCACCGCTGCGCGATCCCGGCCTGCTCACCATGACCGTCGCCCACGCGGTGGGCCTGGCCGACCACTCCGCACGCCCTCTCGACGAGGAGCTGTGCGCGTGGATGGCCGACAAGGAACTGCTCCTCGTCCTCGACACCTGCGAGCACATGGTGGCCGAATGCCGCCACCTCGTGGGCGAACTCCTCCAGTCCGCACCGGGACTGACGGTCCTCGTGACGTCCCGGGAACCCCTCGACAGCCGCTGCGAACAGCTCCTCGAAGTCTGCCCGCTGCCCTGCGAGGGCCCCGACAGCGACGCCCTCGCCCTGTTCCGCGCCCGGGCCGTGGCCGCGACCCCGGAGGCCGCCGCGGCCTTCGACGACCCCCAACGGGCACGGCTGGCCGCCGAGGTGTGCCGCCGCCTCGACGGGATCCCGCTGGCCCTCGAACTCGCGGGCGCCCGGCTGCGGCTGTGGACCCTGGAGCAGATGGCCCAGCGCCTCGGCACCCGCTTCGCCGTGCTCTCCGACAGCGGGCGCGCGCTCCAGCCCCGGCACCGGACGATGCGGACCGCCATCGGCTGGAGCCACGAGCTGTGCGAGCCGGTGGAACGGCTGCTGTGGGCCCGGCTGTCCGTCTTCACCGGGGACTTCGACATCGCCGCCGCCCGGGCCGTGTGCTCGGGCGGACCGCTGCCCGCGTCCCGGGTGGAGCGGGTGCTCGCGGGCCTGGTCGCGAAGTCCGTCGTACGGCGCACCCGGGAGCGGGGGACGGGCGCCCGCTACCGGATGCTGGACACCATCCGCGAGTACGGCCACGACTGGCTGACCGAGCTCGGCGAGGTGCAGACGCTCGCCGACCGGCACGCCCACTGGTACGCGGCGCTCTGCCAGGCCGCCGACCGGGGCTGGATGAGCCCGGAGCAGGTGGACTGGTACCGCAGGATGACCGCCGAGCACGCGCAGCTGCGCACGGCGCTGGAGCACCTCCTCGGCGCGGATCCCGCGGCCGCGCTGGAGATGGCCGGGGCCCTGTGGTTCTTCTGGTTCTCCTGCGGGCACGTCCACGAGGGCCGGGGCTTCCTGGAACGGGCCCTGCGCACGGTCCCGGGCACGGGCGCCGCGTACACCCAGGCCCTGTGGGCCCTCGGTCTGACCGCCCTGCTCCAGGGGGACATGGACGCGGCCCGGGAGCTGGGCGGGGAGTGCACCCGCGCGGCGGCCCGGCTGGCCGACCCCGAACCGGAGCTGCGCGCCGCGTACTTGCACGGGGTGTCGGTACTGCTGCCCGGGGACCCCGTACGGGCGCTGGAGCTGGCCGGGCCGCGGGCGCGGGCCGGCCACGGCGGGCGCACCAGCGGCGCGGGCTGGCTGCTGTGCCGGCTGGCCACCGGCTACGCCCTGTGCGACCTGGAGCGCTTCGAGGAGGCCGCCGAGGAGGCCCGGGGGCTGCGCGAGGCCTGTGCGGAGCTGGGCGAGCGCTGGCTGCGGGCGTACGCGGACTACATCCTGGCGGTCGCGGCGCTCGGGCTCGGCCGCCACGGGGAGGCGGCGCGCCACGTACGGGCGATGCTCTCCGGCAAGCGGCTGCTCGGCGACCGCTCCGGCATCGCGCTCGGCCTGGACGTGCTCGCGGCGGCGGTGGCGGCCCTGGGCGACGGGGAACTCGCGGCACGGCTGCTCGGCACCGGGCACGCCTGGTGGCGCACGATCGGCCGGCCGCAGATGGGCTCACCCTCGCTGACGGCCCTGCGGGACCAGGGCGAACAGCAGGCCCGCGCGGCGATCGGCGACGAGGCCTTCGAGGCCGCCTTCCTGGGCGGAACGGCGGCGTCCACCGGCTGAACTCCAGCCGGTGGAGCCGCATAACGTCGGGGCTCCCGTCAGTACGGGAGGGGTCTGCCCGACGGTGTGCGCAGGTCCAGGTCTCGTGGTGCGGGCTTGGGGACGGGCTTGCGGATCAGCTGCTGGCGCATGCGGCCTCCTAGCTCAGACCAGGGCCGGGCGGCGGGGTTCCACCGCGCGGCCGTCGGGGAGCAGCTCACCGGTGTCGTCGAAGACCACCAGGCCGTTGCAGAGCAGGCTCCAGCCCTGTTCGGGGCGGAAGGCCACCGTGCGGGCGGCGTCGTGGTCGGCGCTGTCGGCGGACGGGCATGGGGGCTGGTGGGAGCACATGGCGCACCTCCTCGCAATGTGGGGCGGGAGGGCCGGTGGTCACCCGGTCGAATCCGCGATCCACGGTGGCGGTGAGTATTGCTGATCGCCGCCCCCGGACGGAACCCATATTCGTGGTCCAGTTCAGGGTGTGTATGCCCGCTTACCATGCGCTCATGCCCGGTATTCGGATCGTTCACCGAACCCCCCTCCCGCCCGCCGCGGCCTGGTTGCGGGTCACGGACTGGGAACGCCACGGCGCACAGGTCCCGCTCACGCGGACGATCATCGGGACGGCGCCGCCCACGGGCGCCGGAACGCGCTTCACGGCGCGCACGGGCGTGGGGAGGATCACGTTCGACGACCTCATGGAAGTCGTGCTCTGGCGGCCCCCGGCCGACGCCTCACCGGGACTGGTCCGGCTGGAGAAGCGCGGGCGCGCGGTCACGGGGTGGGCGGAGATCGAGGTCCGCCCCGGTCCGGCCGGCGGATCGCTGGTGGAGTGGCGCGAGGAGCTGCGCGTGCGAGGGCTGGGGCGCCGCTTCGACCCGCTGGTCGCGGCGGCCGGCCGGCTTCTCTTCTCGCGGGCCCTCGCCCGGCTGCTGCGGGGGTGACGGCGCGGGCTAGGGTGCCGTGATCACCGACCGCCCGGTGATCACCGCGAGACCGAGGAGAGATCGTGGCCACTCCGCCACCGCAGCACGGCGCCGGCCCCTACCACCCGTACGGCCCGCAGCAGGGCGGTCCCCACTCCCCGTACGGGCCCCCGCCGCAGGCCGTACCGTACGGGGTCCCGCCCCAGGCCGTCCCGTACGGCCACCAGCCGATGCCGCAGGCCCCGTACGGCTGCCGCGTGTGCGGGGCACAGCCGGCGGCGCGGGCCACCGTGCGCGGGCACCAGGGCATGCTGGTGCTGATGCGGTTCCTGCGCCGGGAGGGGCCGTTCTGCCGCGACTGCGGGCTCGCCACCTACCGCAAGATGTCCGCGGACACCCTGTGGCAGGGCTGGTGGGGTCCGCTGTCGGTGTTCATCACGCCGGTGACCGTGCTCATGAACCTCGGAGCGCGCTCCCGCTTCGTCAAGCTCGCTCCCCCGGCGGGCCACATCCTGCCCCCGCTGAGCCCCGGCAAGCCGCTGTGGCGCCGCCCGCCCGCGCTGGTCTTCCTCGCGGCGACCGTGCTGATCGCCGTCGCACCGCCCCTCCTCGTGCTGCTCGGCCTGATGGCCGGGGACGACGAGCCGTCGACCGGCCCGGCCATCGGGACGTGCGTGCGCGACGCGGACAAGCTGCGCAACGAGAAGCTGGTTCCGGAGGCCTGCGGTTCCCCGCTGGCCGAGTACCTGGTCACCAAGGAGCGGGGCACCGGCGGCGCGGACTGCGCCGACGGCGACCTGATCAGCGTCCCCGAGAAGTGGGCCGAGGGCGTCCATTCGCTGTGCCTCACGCCCCTGCACCACTGACGGCATCACGCGTGAGGCACGGCGGCCCGGCTAGCGGATCGGCATCTGCGAGATGGTGCGGGCGATCACCAGTCGCTGGATCTCGCTGGTGCCCTCGAAGATGGTGTAGATCGCGCTGTCACCTCCCAGAGGTGCTGGCCTGCAGGTCGGGAGTTGGGTCGGACCTGGTGTTACGGCGTTCCAGGGCCGCGTTCCTCGGGGTTGCTCCGGGCTTCTCAGTGTTCCGTGGGCTCCCACGTCTCCCAGAAATCTCCCATCTCCCCCGAATGAGACGCACCCCCCGACGTCTAGCGTCGGGGGGTGCGCTGTACCGGCCACCGCGAGGGGGGCGCCCTTTCCCGGCGCCGGTACGTTCAGGGGGCCATGGGCCCTTATTGAGGAAGTCGCCACCGACCGGCAGCCCGCCGGTCAGATCAAGATCGAACAATGCTTCATTTTTGCTGCTGACAAGTTGATCTTGTTGGGTTGACCTGAGCTGGTGCCAGCCGATCAAGATCAATGGATTCGAGACGCCCAGATAACACTGGGCGACCGCGTCCGGGTAGCCCGCCTCCACGAGAACCTCACCCAGGAGCGGCTGGCCGAACGAGCCGGCATTGACCGATCCACTCTCCAGAGGATCGAGCGAGGCACGACAGACGCGAAATTCAGCAGTCTGCTCCGCATTGCCGCCGTCCTCCGGATCTCGGTGAAGAGCTTGCTACCGCCAAACACGTAGGTGACCTTTCGGCCACCCTGCGCGATTTCCCCAGTCTGCCTGCCCCATGCACCGGTCGCCAGAGGGTTCACAGATATATGCACGTGCACCCCGAGCGCGACCTGCGAAAACATCACCAACAGTCAGGCTCTACCCTGCACTTGACTCATGTCCGATCGAACAACTGTCTGAAACTTTGTTTAAGCGAACACAACCCGACTGGTCGGTAGCTGGCCAGTTCCCGCCCCTCCCGACCGCCGCCGCGACCAGGAGGGGCGGGGGTCTATGGGAGCGCACCGTGCGGCGGGCAGGCGCGGGGCAGCCAGCTGGTCAGGTGGCCTCCGCGGGTGACGAGGCGGGCGGGGAGCTGAATCGCGGAGCCGTTGTCCAGGATCACGCCACAGTGCACACAGGCCCGCCCGCGCTCCTGCAGCTCGGTGAGGTCCCGGTGATTGACGCACTTGCGGATCTCCCAGACCTGTCCGCCGGGCAGGGTGACGGCGCCGGCCGGGTGCAGGGTGGTGCCGACGGCGCCGCAGTCCCAGCACGCCTCCCCGTGTAACCGGGCGATGGAGACGTCGGCGTCGACGGGTGTCGGCGGATCCGTGCTCATGGCCCCTCCTGTCTGCTGCTTTGTGGGCACAGACAGATCATGCGCAGCGGGAAGAGCCACAAGTGACACAGCTTGTGTCACCGTCAGACGGCTCCGATCCACTCGGCGAACCCGGTCAGGCTTTCGACGTCGGCCCGCTTCAGGCGCCGCAGCGTGCCAGCGTCCTCCCGGGCCCAGGGATGTTCCCTCGTGTGCTGCGGGGCGATGCCGCGCGCGACCTTCAGGGACTCGAACGCGTCGTCGACCAGTCCCTCGTGGAGCTGGCCGCGGGCGAGTTCGATGTAGAACCCTGAGCGGCGTTCAGCGGGCAGGTCTTGGCTCGGCTTCCACTCGCGGGCGAGGTCGAGGGCTGCGGCGATGTGGTCGCCGCCGAGGCTGACGCCGAGGGACACCTGGTGGATGCGGACGGACTCGGGCCCGAACGCGGTGCCTTGGTAGATCGCCTCGGGGATGCGGTCGCCCAGGGTCCGGGCTTCACGGATGTGGCCGGCGGCGGTGTCGGCGTCGCCTGCTCGGCCGGCGAGGACGGCGGCCCGCATGTGGAGGGCTCCGCGGGCGGCAAGGCCTCCCGTTCCGGTGGCTGGCGCGGTCTCCAGGGCCGTCTCCAGGGCGCGGAGGCCAGCGGCGTGCGCGCGGGCGGCGAAGTACGTCTCGGCTCGCACGTAGCTGCACGTCGCGTCCAGCAGCGGGTCCTCGGCCCACTGTGCTGCCCAGCGCATGACGTCGATGAGGCGAGCGGACAGATCCCGGGCGCCAGCCTTGTAGGCGACTGCGTCGGCGGACCGTGCGACGGACGCGAGGAGCCGTGCCGCCGCGGGCCGGTCGGTGGCGCTGCTGGCGTGGAGGGCGGCGCACGCGTCGGCGAGGAGGGCGGGCGCTATGGCGGCGAGCCGGGAGTACTGGGAGGCCAGCCGGTACTGGAGCGCCTCGTCGGCCTGCGCCCGGAGCCGTTCCCAGGGGGGCGCAGGCAGGCCGAGGTCGATGTCGTAGGCGGCGAGCGCGGCGGAGATGGCGGGCAGCCCGGCGTGGATACGGCGGTCGGACCGGTCGTGCCCGTCGAGGAGCCGGCCCGGGTCCATGCCGAGGGCGTCCGCGATCGCTTCGAGGGTGTCGTCGCTGGGCGCCCGGCTGCCTTGTTCGATCTTGCGGAGCATGCTCGTCGAGATGAACGCCGCGCGCGCCAAGTCCTCTTGGCTCAGGCGGCGGGTGCGGCGGGCCGTGGCAATGCGCTGCCCGAGGTGGCTGGCCATCATGCTCCGATCGGTGCGTGTCTGCGCACGCTACCGGCGGCCAGCCTCTCGAACAGGCTGTTCGTCAGGACTCGTTGACGATGGCGACCAGGTCGTGGAGGGAGTTGATGGAGTAGTCAGCGGCCGCCTGGACGGCGAGGTCGCCAGCCCACCAGTGACCCCAGGGCCCGCGGCGCAGGTGGGCGGTGAGCAGGCCGCTGTGGTGCGCCGGGATGATGTCGTTCTCGGGGTGGTCTCCGACATACAGCGTCTCGCTGGCTGCAGCCCCGGACGCCTCGACGACCCGCTCGAAGAATTCCAGGTACGGCTTGGCGACGCCCCACTCTCCCGAGGTGACGACCAGGTCCGCGGGCAGGTCCAAGGAGCGAAGCAGGTCGCCGGCCTTCGTCGTCTGGTTGCCGGCGATGATGACTCGGACGCCGGCGGCCTGCAGGGCGGTGAGGGCGGGGCGGACGTCGTCGTACAGGTCCGTCTCGTCGAGCTGCTCGCCCCGGCCGGCGGCCTCCCGGGCCCGGTACTCGGCGCCCACGTCGATGCCCGGCTTGACGAGGCGGAGGGCGTCGGCGTTGTCGCGGCCGTCCACGACGACGGCGCCGACGAGCGCGGACAGGGTGTGCCGCGGTACGTCGAGCCAGTCCGCCCAGGCCGCCCAGTAGCGGTCGTCTCGGGTGATGGTCTCGCCGACGTCCAGCACGACAGTCCGAATCATGCGGACAACCCTACGGCGCGGCGGTCAGCGGCCGATATCCTGTGCGGCATGTCCCCCACCTCATCCGGCCGTGCTCCCGCACGCCCGTCGGCCGTGGTGAATACCGAGATCCGCGCCTTGGTGGCGGCCGACGGCGCGGGTACGCCCCGGTATCGGGAGCTGCTGGAGGAGTGGGCGGCGGCGATGCGCGCCGAGGTCGAACCGGCCGCCTAGGATCTGCGGGTGGCAATCGAACTGACCGGCGACCGCGCCGATGAGCTGATCCGACTCCAGAGCGCCTCTGACGTGGCGCATGCCGAGGTGTTGCGGCTGGCCGAGGCGTATGGGCCGATCGCCGGCTGGACGCAGGAGCAGCTGAGTGAGCGGGATGCCGCCTACGCGGCGTGGCGGGACCGGGCGGCCGACGCCCAGGCGGCGGTGACGGAATACGCGAGGGAGATCGAGAAGCCGCGGAACGATGTCGAGGCCGCGGTGAAGAAGGCCGTCCGGCATCCGGCGTCTGAGGCCTGACAGCGCTCCGCCCCACCGGGCGCTGTCCCCTGGGGCGGGGTCCGGTAGGGCGGAACGGTGCACGTGCAGCCCAGCAGCTATCCCCTAGCTTGGGGCCGAAATGCAAGTGATCCGACCGTAGACCCGGCCGCTGACAATCACCTGCGCTGATCGGCGTAGACTCGAACATGTGTCCGATCCATCCGCCCCCCGCCTCGACCTGCTCCGCTTCCTGGAACGGGTTCAGCTGCAGGACCTGGAGCGGACCCGCGGATGGATCGCCGCCGAGGAGGCCCGCCTGGCCGAGCTCGCCGCCCGCCGGCCGCCCACACCCCCGCCGGAGTGGCAGCTGGAACTCGACCTCGGCCAGCGCCCGACCCGCGTCCACGTCGGCGGCTGCACCATGGGCGGCCGAGGCTTCCGGTCCCGGGCCATCACCCGTAAGGAGGCGCTCCGGCTTCTCGGCGTCGACCTGCTGGAAGGCTGCCCGTACTGCCGGGCGGATGCCGAGCTCGGCGTGCTGGACTGACCGGCCGCCCGCACGCTGGATCCATGAGCCAGATCATCGTGGTCCACCCGCCCGACTCCTCCGGCGGCCGGCGCGTGCACGTCGACTCGACGATCCTCGGCCTCGCGTACAGCCTGCGGGATCTGACCGAGTTCCTGCGCCGGGCAGGTCTGGACTGGGAGTCGGAGCAGGTTGCCGCCTCGCCGATGATCGAGTGGCGGGGAGGCGGGCCTGGAACGTGGCCCGCGCCGGACGGTCCGCAGCAGCCGTAGCGGACGTGCGGCGGCCCTCCCGTGGGGAGGGCCGGGAGGGCGCCGGGCCGGGATGGTCAGGACCGGTGAGGGAACCGTAGACCCGCAGGTGGCGCGGCGGTAGGCATATGACAAGGGAAATTCCGGAACGCCGCGTTGGTTGAAACTTCGAATGTCACGGTTCGGCCACTGCCGCACGTGCCCGCTCCCGCGCCCATACGGTGACCGCACTCGCACCAGTCCCCTGGGGGTCACCATGTCTCAGCAGTTCCCGCCGCCCGGCCAGCCACAGCAGTCCGGATACGGCTACCCGCCCCCGCCACAGCCGAAGAAGTCGAGCGCCGGGAAGATCGTCGGATTCTCGTGCCTGGGCATCGTCGGTCTGGTCGTACTCCTCGGCATCATTGGGGCCCTGCTCGGAGGCGGCAGCGACGACAAGGCGGCGAAGGATCCGGCCGCACCGTCAGCGCCGGCGAAGCAGCCGGAGACCCAGCCGTCATCCGCGGCGCCGGAAAAGAAGGCGGCAGTAGGGGTGGATGCGAAGAAGGCGGCGTTCAAGCCGTCCGTGCTGGCCCAAGGTGACGGCTACACGAGCGTGTCAGTCACCGTCACCAACAACTCGTCGAAGCCGATCAACGTCAACCCGCTGTACTTCACGATCACCGACACCGCGGGCACCAAGCACACCGTTGAACTGGCTGTCGACGAAGACCAGATCGGCACCGTCGATCTGGCCCCCGGCGAGAACATCACCGGCAGCATCACCGGCAAGGGGAGCTTCACCGCCAAGTCCGTCGCCTATACCGACGGGCTGATCGGGAAGGCCATCATCGCCAACGTCTCGTAGAGCACAGCAGAACGCCCGCCCCCGCGATACAAGGGGCGGGCGTCTTTGCGTCTCCGGAGACCTCTGCCCCGAGCGTCAGGCCGGACGGCGCATCCCCTGCGCCATCCGATGCAGAGTGAGCAGCCCCGGCGCCGACTGTGCGAGGTCGGCCTCCAACTACTTACCCATGACGACGGCCACCTTGACGGCGAGCGGGGCCGGGTTGGGCGCACCCATCGCATCCAACGACTCCCTCAGCGGGCGCGTCGCCTCCGCCACCGCGGCGAGGACGGCGTTCGCCTGGGCCGCCATCTTCAGCGTGAACTCCGACGGCGGCGTCGGCTGCTGTGGGGACTGGTGCCGGGCGACCTGCCGCAGGGCGCGGTCGGCGTTCGGGTACGGGCGGTACGGCATAACGGCCCCCTCGGGTGGCCTCGGTGCGGCGGGGCGGTCAGGACCAGCTTCGAACTTCGTGTCCGTCAATCACTCGAAGAACGACATGCCCGGCTGGCATGGGCTTCGCCAGGTCAGCAGGAGCGTCGGAACCGTGCGTCAACTCCCAAGCCGCATCGGCGAGAATGACGCCCACTACCCAGCCCGCCACTCCCCAGCCCACATGGATGAGCAGCCACATCGGTACTTCCATAACGCCTCCTTCGGGTGGCTTCAGTGTGGCAGGGCGGTCAGGCGGCCTGGCGGGGCGCGAAGTCGAGGACTGCGTGCCACATGTCGGTGGGATCCATCACCGGCTCGTAGGCGGCAATCCGGTAGCGGGTCTCGCGGCCCCTGTTGGCGAGCAGCATGAAGTCGCCCTCCTTCATGCGCGGCCCCCAGCCAGTGACATGGAGACGCTGGCCGGAGTCGACGACCTTGGTGATCGAGTAGTCGTGACCCCAGCAGCGCTTACCGGGGCCGAAGTCGTGGGTGGTGGGCTCGGGCATGACGGCCTCCTCGGGCGGGGCTTCAGTGTGGCGGAGTTGTCCGGTCCGGTGCTGGGGAACCGAACCGAACGACTACAGCGGACAGGCAGCGTCGATGAGCTCCTGTGCGCGGTCGAGGTGGATCCGGGCCTCCGCGGTCGTCCCCTCCCGCAGGGCCCGCTCGGCAAGCAGCAGCTCGGCCCGCCCTGCGGCGTACTCCTCGTCGTCGCCGATGGCGTCCAGCACCTCGGCGATCGCGTCGTTGATCCCCACGGCCCCTCCTTCTCTCAGTAGCGCTTAACGTCTTGTTAAGCGCTGGGATTTGAGCCCTCCGCGGAGCCATCCGCGACGCCTCGTTCGCGGCGCCGGCGCGTCACGTACCGATGCAGGTCTCCGAGGATGACATCGGTCAAACTCCGCCCCTCGGCGGCGGCTTCCGCCTTGGCCGCCTGCCACAGGTCGTCGGGTACGCGGATGTTCCGGAGTGGCGTCTTGCCTGTAGCAGGTCGGGCCATGTCTCCCCCTCGTGAGTGTGGGTACAGAAACTAGCATCCATCTGCGAGAGGAGCTTGACAAGGGCGCGTCGCGAGAGCATTCTGTAGGTACAGAAACAAGCGGCGAGCAGGGGAGACGGAAATGAAGGTCTACAAGCGCACCGAGAACGGCAACACCACCTTCGTCTCCCTGAAGGAGGGGGCGGCGGAGATGAGCCACGCCCAGATGGACGGCAAGCGCCACGTTCGTGAGATGTTCGCCGGTAGCACGGGAGCGCGGATCACCTACCACGACGGCCGCAGGGTCATGCTCCTCAAGGTGGACGCCCCGGAGGAGGAGGCCATCGTCGCCGACACTAAGTCCGAGCAGCACTGCACGCCGGTCGCGGGCGGCAAGGTCCACACCCTTATGCCGGGTGCGACCGAGGACGACCCGTTCCCGTACTGCCGCACTGGCGGAAGTACCAACCTGGGCACCCGCTACCGGGTCGTGGCCGCTGAGCTGACGTGCACGACCTGCCTCACCTACAAGGCCCGCACCAAGGCTGCAGCGTGAACGCAGAGATCTCACAGGCAGGGCAGCGGACGGTTGCCCTGCCCGGCTCGGACCTCTTCGAGACCGTCCGCCGCAAGCTCCTCGACGACCTCGGCCACGTCCAGGTCGACCGCCGCGGACAGGAGCGCATCTACCGGCCGCGCGCCGAGCTCCTCGCAGAGGTCGTCACTCCCGAGACGTTCGTGATGGTCCTCGACTGGCTGTCATCCACGCGCCGCAGCGCCCTCACCACGAAGCGGGCCTACGTCGACGACATCCGCCGCTGGGCCGTCTACGCCCAGGAGATCGGCCACGACCGCTACTACATCGGCTGCTTCACCCAGGACCACATCCGAGCCTGGCGCATCCGCATGGAAGCCAAGGGCACCCCGAACACGACGATCGCCCGGTACCTGCGCGCCCTGTCCTCCCTGCACGTGTATGCCGGCGAGCGCATGGACCTGCCCCGGAACCCCGTCACCCAGGACGACCGGCCGCGCATCGACAGCGGCAACACGTCGCGGAGCACGCCCGTGCTGGAAGTCGAGGAGATCCAGGCCGTCGCCGCTCAGGCGAAGGACGAGTTCGACCTGCTCGTCGTCACCCTGCTCTACACGCTGGCCGGTCGGGTCTCCGAGATGTGCTCCGCCGACGTGACCGACCGCATCGAACGCGGACGCCGCTCATTCGTCGACGTGACGCGGAAGGAGCACAAGGAGCGAATCCTGCCGCTCCCGCTCACCGTCGCGGAACTGCTCGATGCTCACACAGTGGGCCGGAACGAGGGTCCCCTGCTCCTCGACGCCGACGGCCGTCGACTGGACCGGCACGACGTCACCCGGCTACTCACCCGTCTGGGCAGGAAGGCCCGCGTCCTCACCTGCTCCAAGGTAGACGGCCCTGAGAAGCACTCGTTCGACAAGTGCAAGGTCTGCCGAAAGCTGACCCCCCACGTCCTGCGCGCATCCCGCATCACCCACATGCTCGACGCCGGGGAGCCGCTGGCCGAGGTCCAGGCCTTCGCCGACCACGACAACCCGGCCACCACCGTCGGGTACTGGAACCGGCGGAACAAGGGCCAGCGCAATGCCGCCCACGTGGACGCCGCCGAGGCAGTGTTCGCTGACGTCGTGCCGCAGTACCGGCGCTGAGCAGGCGATACGGCATCTTATCTGGGCTCGACTCCCCCAACGGGGCTGCGGTTCGTGGGGGTTATCGCAGAGTCGCCCCCCGCAAGGCACAGCAGAACGCCCCCGCCCAGAGGGGCGGGGGCTCATCGCACTCCAGTTCTCTCACACGTCGTGGTGGATGAACTCGCGGGCCTTCTCGGGGATCGGCTCGGCCGTTGGCGGCTCCATGCCGACGGAGCGGATGTAGCCGTGAAGTTCTCGCACCCGGGCGATCAGGTAGGTGATCGCGACGCCAGCGCCTTCGAGTCGTCGATTCTGCGCGCCGGTGGTCGCCTCAAGCTCGGTGATCCTCAGCCCCTGTCGTTCAATCTCGCCGTTCATACGGTCGGTGACCGCGGTGAAGTCGTCGCGCTTCTCCTGCCGGGGTGTGCGGCGCGCGGCCCGTACCGCCCACACGCCGCTCAGGCCGGTCACGGCTGACACGCCTATCGAGGCCCACGTCTCAGCATTCATACGGGGGTTCCGCTCTCTTACGGCGGGGCGGCTCGGGCCATCCCGCGACCACCAGGACGGGGACGGTGATGACCGTCCATACCGCTGCCGACACCCAGCCGCGGGGATACTCCCCGGACAGCCAGGCCACCAGGTACGTCGCAGTCCAGGGGACGACGATCAGTACGAGGGCGAGGAAGGCGGCAGCGTCTCGGCCCGGCGGGGCCCATGCGCATACCAGAGCGATGGCGCCGGCGACTATCCAGCACCAGGCCCACCTGTCGAGCGGCATCGCCCGCAGGAGTAGGGCGAGCCCACGTTGGTCGACTTGCGGGGTGACGAGCTGCGCGTAGCCGTATAGCAGCCAGACGAGTCCGTAGGAGGTGAGGATGGCGCCGCGGCGGCCCAGCTGTCGACGCAGCCGCCGGGCCGCACGGCACCTCACCTAGACCGCCTGCGGGGCGGAGGGCTTGACCGGGCTGGACTGCTCGATCGACAGACGGCCGATCGGCGCTTCGACCTCGCGGTGCTCGACGATCGCGAGGATCGCCGCGACGGCGGACATCCAGCCGGCCTGCTCGGTGGCGGTCATGTGGAGGCCGAAGCCGACGAAGAGGGCGAGGGCGGCCTGCGCGAGCTGGAGGATCGCGGCGCCCGCGGCGCCGGTCTTCAGCACGATCGCGGATATGGCCGCGACGATGCAGGCGAGAAGGGTGTTGATGAGGGTCTGCTGCGTCTCGGAGACGTCGAGGCCGTATGCCGCGCCGAGCTTCAGGAAGATGGCGATGGCGCCGAGGATGTAGACGGGTTCTCTTCCGAACAGCTTCATGTGAGGGCCTTTCAGGCGGTGGTGGAGGGGGTGCCGGTGACTGCGACGTCGACGTGGATGACGGCGTCGGCGATGGCCTGCCGGACGGCGGCGACGACGGTGTCGGTGTCGACGTCGTGTGCCTGACCGAGCTGGGTGGCGAGGGCGGCGACGGCGGCGTTGGTGGCGGTGTTCTGGCGGGTGAGGATCTCGATCTGCGTGTTGTGGATCTTGTCCTGCCAGGCCATGACGTCCTCGACGGCCACCGGCCTGCCCGTTGCCGCGTTGGTCACCTTGTGGCTCCAGACCGCGGTGGCGATCTCCTGGGGCGTGGGCATGTCGTCCTCCTCTAGCAGGGCCCAGGCGCGCAGTTCTTCGCGGCTGGACAGGGGGCAGTAGTCCTTGTCGACCGGGTTGTCGCCGTACTGGTGGAACATCCACGGCGCCTTGATCCCGGGGTCGCCGGCCTTGCGGCCCGCGGTGGCGATCCACAGGAAGTCGCCGTAGTGGCCGGTGTTGTCGACGTTCTTCCAGTAGTCGACGTTGGCGTACATGCCGACCCGGTGGCCCGGCATGCGGGCCTTGACATACCTCAGCCACGCTTCCTTGTAGGCGAGCTGGCGGGCCTTGGAGACGCCCTGGTTGGCGTTGTCGTAGCCCTCCCAGTCGAGGACGATCAGGTCGCCGGGCTGCCAGGCGACCTGCTTGAGGAAGAAGTCGGCCTCCTCCGACGGGGAGTTGGCCATGTGGGGGTAGTGGTAGGCGCCCCAGACCAGGCCGTTCCTCTTGGCGTGGGCGCGCTGGCGGACCCACTTGGGGCTGGTGTACCCGAGCCCTTCCGTGATCTTCGTGAAGACGAAGTCGATGCCGGCGATGCTCGGCTCGGTCCCCTGGTAGGACGCCCAGTCCTGTCCGTAGATGCCCATGGTTACCAGCCCTTCGGTAGGCGCCGCTTCGGCTTGGTCGGGTCGTCCGGGAAGTCAGCCGCAGGCGCCGGTTCCGGGGTGCAGGGGCATGTGCCGTTCTTGTCCGGGCCGGCACATGCCGCCTGGTGGACGAGGGAGGCAAGAGCGGGGGTGAGGGCGTGGTCGGCGCACGCGTACACGGGGATGGTGCTGTCGGTGGGCGACAGCGGGGGCAAATCGGGAGCGGCGGGCCCGCTGGCGGCGGCCGAGGCTCGGCGTGAGGTCTCCGCGGCGCGGGCGGCATTGAGCTCGGTGCTGGTAGGCCGGCGCTTCCATTGGACGACGGCGGGCTCCCCGCACTTGCAGGTGATCATGCGTGCTCCCAGATGACGTACATCATCGACGCGCCCTCGTTCACGTAGGCGGTCGACAGGGAGCCGCCCGAGTTCTGGCCCCCAGCAAGTTCGACGTAGTCGCCGACGTTGAGGTAGAGGGTGTGGGTGACCTCCGGGATGCCCATCAGCGTTCCCGCGCCGGTCAGCGTTGCCGCGCCCTGGATGTAGTTGGCGTTGAGGTGGACCCGGCAGCCGCGGGACCCTGTGCCGTTCACGGCGAATGCGGCCCGGCCGGCTATCCGGTACCAGCCGGCGAGCTGGCAGGTGTATCTGGAGGTGTTGCTGACGGTGGAGTGTCCGCCGTATGTGTCGATGGTCTCCGTGTCGAAGGTCAGCACCTGCCAGGTGCCGTTGGCCACGGACTGCACGACGGTCTGTATGCCGATGAACAGCGGTTTGTTCGCCAGGAACGTGAGCCCGTTGTAGACGTTGGCGTTCCAGAGGGCGCCGG
The DNA here is from genome assembly GCF_040681715.1 of Streptomyces sp. NPDC051582. NCBI lineage: Bacteria > Bacillati > Actinomycetota > Actinomycetes > Kitasatosporales > Streptomycetaceae > Streptomyces > Streptomyces sp. NPDC051582. Next base: position 159,665 of record NZ_JBFAZJ010000013.1, on the reverse strand, counting down.
TGACATAGCCTCCCGGGCTGACGGAGGCAGGGTTAGGTGCGGCAAGAGGCATCGGCCCTCCCGGGGGCTAGTAGGCGAAGGCGATCTCGTCGAACTGGCTGGTGGCGTCCCAGGTCGTCGGGTCGGTGATCCCGGCTGGCAGGGGTTCGCAGATCACGTCGCCTGCCGTGTGAGCCTTGGTGGTGGCCGCGGTGAGGGTGAGGGTGGCTGTGGTCCAGCCCGCCGTCGTCGTGCCGACCGATGAGACGGTGACGGTCTCCTGATTGGCGGTGTTCTGCCCGAGGACGAGCTGCTGTCCGAACCCGAGCTGCGTGGCGAGCGGGTTCACGGTGTCCGCGCTGGCGTTGACGACAATGCTTGTCACCCCCGAGGTCACCGACGACTGCAGGGTCGTGTGCCAGCTCGCGAAGAGAGCGTAGGGCGTCGTGTCGACCGGTGAGCATTGCAGGGTGACGAATGCCTCCCCGCGGTCATCCATGTCCCATTTGATCGATTCGACGAAGCAGTCGGCCTGGATCGCAGGGACATTGGGGGGACGGCGCATGACGCGGATCCTGGTGCCCAGCTCCAGCCCGAGGACGGCAGGCCACAGAGTCGGCATGGCGGAAGGATGGAGCTTCAGGCTGGTCACGCGGGTGGCGGGCTGCTTGTACCTGGACAGCAGGTAGTAGGCGGCGTCCTGGCATTCGGCCACGGATGAGGTGTTGACCGTGCGGGTCAGGGTGCGCGGGAAATAGGCGGTGATGCTGGCCGCGTCCTGCGCTGCGAACACTTGGCCCGTACTGGCCTGGGTGACGGTGACCTGGTTGGCGAGCCGAGTGGGGTCGTAGTCGAGTTTGCATTCCTCGTAGGGGTACTCGCCCAGGTCGGCGCGCTCTCCGAACGTGAGTGCGGCGGTCATGGCGTTGTACCGGGCGGACCGGGACCGGAAGGTCAGGGTGCCGTCGGCAGCGGCGTAGTGAGCCCCTCCCTCGGTATCGACCACCGCCTGCAGGGCAGACAGTGCATCCTGCCCCCCGAAAAGGGCCGGTCCCATAGAGGTCGTCAGGCCGGTCTGCAGGCTCGTTTTCCCTGTCCAGCCCCCGTATCGCAGGATCCGCTGGTACCTGGCGGTGGAGGACTCGCCTGTGAAGGAGCTCTTCCAGGCGCTGTACAGGCCGGCGATCTGAGCACCGGTGCTGACCCAGCCCTGCAGTTCCCCTGCGAAGGCGAGTTCGCCTTTGAAGTTTTGGTAGGTACCGCCACCGACGCCGCTATCGACCCATCCGCCGAGATTGTCGCTGATCAGGCCTGTCGGCGTGTACGTGGTGGGCACCGACCCGACGTAGGCCGCGATGGCCCCGTCGATACTGAAAAGGACCTGCTGTGTCGCCAGGTTGTATCCGAACAGCACCCAGTGCCAGTTTCCGTCCGCGCAGTTCGGGGTGCCGGCGGGGGCGTACAGGGTCCCTGCCCCCGTGGGGCCGGCCAGCCAGAAGCGGGGGACGCCCGTGTTGTCGAGGCTGAGCCAGATCCTGGAGCCGGTCGGGACACCACCGGCACGCTGGCCATCCATGCATGTCCACATGTAGGCGGCAGCCGTGGGAGTGGGACCGGTGTACCTGAACGCCAGCGTCCGGGCCCAGGACGTCGGGTCGGCTGGGCCTGTGATCCCTGCCTGCGTCAGCTTGAGATAGGTGGCCGGGCTGGGGATGGTGGTGCCCGGGTTGGGGTTGTCGATGGTGACGACAGTCCCCGAGCTGCCGATGAAGCCACCGTCTGGGTCGCTAGAGGCAATCTGTGAGCCGAAGGCGAGGCTGCCGGCCCCGTATTTGGAGGTAGCGATCTCCGCCTGATCGTAATTGCCGGTGGAGTCACTTGCCCCGTCAGAGCCCTGCGGGTCGTCCAACTTGTACAGGAAGCGGGGGTTGTGCGAGTCGATCTCTTGGGTCAGGGGATCCGACAACTTGACCTGTGACAGGAGAGCGAACGCGTCGACGCACGTCGGGCCGATCGTGCCGTAGACGCCCTCACGCCAGTCCGACGGCCAGCGCTCAACCCAGCCGTTGTACAGCGTGTAGCAGACGCCCGGCGCAACCCATGGGGTGGCTGCCGCCCCTTTCTCCAGCTGCCAGCCGTCGACCTGGATCGAGCAGGTCGCGCCAGCCGTCGCCGCGATCATGACTCCGGCGTCGAGGCCTGCCGCGTTCGCGGGCGCGGTCGCCGTGACCGTGATGTAAGTCCAGGCGGCCGTTGAGGAGCCCGTCAGGGTGCTGCTGGAGCTGTACGTGAAGCCGGTAGCAGTACCGCCCGTCGTTGCGTTGTACCAGCCAATGCCAGCCTTGACCTGCAGTGAGGTCGCTGCCGTGACGTTCCTGACGCGCATCTGCAGGGTGTACGTCGCGCCGGGAAGCACGGACGGCTGTGTCGTGTGGCAAATGCGCCCCGAGGCGGTAGCGCCTGACGTGACGCCCGCCTGGAGGACCGTGATGCCCATCCAGGGGGACGCACTGAGTGTGATGGCGCAGGATCCCGAGGCGTCTGTGTCGCTGAAGATGCTGTCGGCCGCCAGCGTGGAGCCGATCGCGTAGCCGCCCTGGTCGCCGCCGGTCGCTGCTGTCTGCGAGCAGAGATTGAGGGTGGGCGGCCACTGGGCGCGCTTGCGGAACGGCTGGTACGGCAGGATTCTCCCGGCGAAGGGTGAGCTCGCGTTCGTCGGGTCGAGCAGACCATCGACGTTGGCGAAGGTGGCGTTGAGTTCGCCCGAACGGACCTGGTCCAGCTCGTACTGGCGTCCGCGGCTGATCCCGGACCCTCCTCGGCTCCGGTCGCTCAGTTCGACGTAGCGGTCGTTGAGGACGCCGCTGCTCGCGTTCCAATACGGCCCCCAGGCGTCGTCGATGAGGGGCCAGTTCGGGTTGATGCCGCCACCGAAGGGGGTGCCGATGTGGCTGATCGTCGCGGTCATGCCCGCTACCTCGGTAGCGCCGGCTGACGTCTGGAATGCGAAGGTCATCGCCACGGCCGAGGCGGCCCAGCTGTACGCGGAGGAAGTCCGCTGCGTCCACGTACAGCCGTCGGCGGAGGTGTCCGCGTACCAGGTGCCGGCGGATTCGCGGATCCGCCACCAGCGGTGCGTGTGCGGGTCGTAGATACCGAGCGCGGTCGTGACCGTGGTACCCGCGGTCTGCAAGGTGAACTTCAGGGAGCCGGCCTCGGCGCGCACCGCGACGGAGTTGTTCGCGTCGACCCGCAGAACGAGGGCGGTCTTCGTGCTGCCGTTGCCGTTCGGGGCGGCGGTGACCTGCGCGTACACGCTGCTGGCGGTCGCGTCGTACAGGTTCGTCGCCCCGAATGAGTTGGTGGCCCCGCTGGTCGTCGGGTGCGCGAGCGTTACGACGTCGGCGGTGGTGTCGAGGGTGGCCGTACCGGTGATCGAGTTCCACAGGGTCGTGTTGAGCGTGGCCGCGGTGAAAGCGTCGACGAGGGTGGAGATTTTGGGGTTCGGCATCGCGCCTCCTGGCTGTGGTGGGCGCCAGGAGGCGCGACGATGAGGGGATCAGCGCTGGTAGGGGGTGTAGGTGGTCGAGTTGCGCATGCCGAGCCGCAGCATCTGCTCTTCGACGGTGTCGCGAAGGTCGCGCTCGGCGAGGACGCTGCCGTGCACGACCACCGTCACGTTGGCGACCGGCCCGGACACGCCGCTCCCGCCGCCGGCGAGGGCGAAGCCCCCGGAGGTGATGGACGGGCCGGCGATCCGCTGCTTGGCGAGCTGCCCGGCCAGTCCTCGCACGGACGCCACTGGCCGGTGGGCGTGGTCGTCGATCCCCTGGGCGACGCCCTCGGAGATGTTGCGGCCGACCTGATCGGCGAAGACCCGCGACGGAGACTTGATGCCGAGGAAACTCTTCGCCGAGGACAGGGCGTTCGCGGCCAGGTTCTTCAGGCTGCTGTACAGCCATCCCGCGCCGGCGCTGACGCCGTTGACGATGCCCCGGACGATCGCGACGCCGATGTCCCAGAACCAGCCGCTGACCTGCTTCACGGAGTCCCAGGCTCCGCGTAGGCCGCCGCGGATGGAGGCGCCGATCCGGTCCATGGTGGCGTTGATCGTATTGTTGGCGTGGATCAGCGGCGTGATCATGGAGTCGCGAATTCCGGCCCAAATCGACCCTGCGGATGACCGAATTCCGGACCAATTGCTGCGCAGCCAGCCGGAAATTGAACTCCAGGCAGAAGTCAGCCAGCCCCAGGCGGTCAAAATTGGCGTAATTATCGCACCTTGGATTCCGCCCCATATTAGGCTCGCGCCAGCCTTTATGAAACTCCAGGCCTGCATCAAATACGCGACCGTAATGTTCCAGGCGCTGACCGCTGTGCCGACGATCGACGAATGGAAATGGTTCCATATCGACATAATCAGGGCGACAGCAGGAGCGAAAATGACCAACAGGAGCGGCCACCAGTGACGGAAGAATGCGGTAATCCCCCCCCAGATTGACACGGTGGTCCGCGATAGCCAATTCCAGCCCATGACGATTGGGTCGACCAGCAGGTGCCATCCCGCGACAAAAAATGCGGAGAGTCCGCGCCAGGCTGCGGAAATTGTCGCAACTATTCCGCTCCATATTGCCGAATTCTTGCTGGTGAAGTCACGCCAGCGCCCGACGATGAAATCGACAGCGACTTTCGTGACTGACTTGATCCACGCCCAGACCGTGTCCCAGTGAGTGGCCAGGAGGACGATCGCCGCGATCACAGCGACCACGCCGAGGATGATCCAAGTGACGGGGTTGACCGCGGCTGCCGCGGCCATCGCGTACAGCGAAGCCGTGAACGCTGCCATCGCCGCCACGAGGACGGTGCCGATCACCACGGCGAGGGCGATCGCGGCTGGCTTGTTCCGCTCGAAATAGGTGATCACGGCGAGGATCACCGGAATGAGCTTCAGCCCGATCGTGATCGCCGCCGTGGTCACCGCCTCCTTCAGGCGGCCCATCTGAACGTTGAAGGACTTCTGGGTCAGCTCCCAGCCCTCGACATCCTTCGACGCATTGTTGAAAGAATGCGATACCTTCTCAACGCGATCCTTGAAACCCTCCGTGTTCTCCCCGGTGAGCTGCAGGGTCGTATTGAGGCCGATCGCGCCGCCGGTCATCTTCTTGATGGCCTCGGTGTACGTCTGGGCGGCCGGCCCGCCCCTCTTCAACTCTGCCGAGAATCCGTTGGCCTTGTTCTGGAGCGTGGCGTACTGGCTGAGCAGGTTCGCCTGCTCCGGTGGGAGCCCCTTCAGTTCCTTGCGCCATTCAGCCAGCGAGATCGACCCCGAGCTGTACGAGCGGGCGAGTTCCTGGATGCTCGGCGGCATCGACTTGATCATCGTCTCGGCGTTCTGAGCCGCCTGCTTGGTCTTGTTGAAAGCGTCGAGCAGGACCGTGCCCGAGGGCCCCATCTTCGACAGGACCGTCGTCGACAGCAGGTCGAGCGTGCCGGTCAGACCGCGCTCGCCGAGCCGGGTCGCCACGTCTGTCGAGGACAGGCCCAGCCTCTGCATCTCCTGGACCGCGACATTGTTCGGTGCGGCCAGCTGCCGGATCGTGGACGCGAGTTCCTGCGTGGCCTCGCGCGCCGACGTACCGTGCTGCGACAGGGTCGCGATCGCGCCGCCGACCTCCGCGAAACTGACCTTGTTCGCAGAGGCGATCGGGATGACCGTGGCCAAACTGGCCGAGAACTCCTGCATGGTCATCTTGCCTTCGCCGGCCGCGGTCTTGAGCGAGTTCATGACCCGGACCGAGTCCGACGCTTCAAGGTGGTACGACGCCATCACGGAGGTCATGGCGTTGGTGACGTCTTTGAGGTCGGCGCCTTCCTCGCGTGCACCCTGCGCCGCAGCCTTCAGAACCTGCAGGCCATCGCCGGCGCGGTAGCCGGCCTTCTCGACCTGGTACATGCCCTCCGCGAGCTGCCCGGTCGACGTACCGGTGTTGCGGGCCAAGCTCATGACCCCGTCGGAGACCATCTTCAGCTTCGACTGCGACTCGCCACACGCGGTCACCAGCAAGTTCATCTGCTGCTGGAAGTCACCCGCAGCCTTCACGCCGTAGGCGACGAAAGCGAGCCCGACGACGGTGGTGGCGGCACCGACCTTGGTCAGGAGGCCCTGCACGCCACCCATGCGGGCCATGAAGGACTCGCCGCCGCGGCTCGCAGCGGCCATGCCGGCGGTGAACTGGCTCGTCTCGGCCCGGAGGCGAACGAAGAGGTCGGCGACTTCAGGCATGGCCACCGCCTCTCGTCGTCAGCGGTGGTGGATCAGATGCGGGGCCAGCCGACGCGGTAGACGGTCACGTACAGCTGAGGGGCGACGACGGTGATCCCGAACCTGTAGGCGGGCTTCAGGAACGGATACGTGGCGCCATTGCGGAGCCCGCTCTCAAGCGCCAAGCCGTATTTGCTGGCCGGCGTTCGGCCGTAGGGCGGGGAGATCCCCACGCCCGTACCCACCTTTGTTTCCCAGCCTGTACCGCTCGGCATTACCGCGTCGTGGGTGATGGAGCGTCGAAGCGTTCCCGAGATGACCGCCGGTCCGGATCCAGGGCTGGCCGGGGTGGGGGTGCCCCGACGGTGGGACCCCGACGAGGCGTTGACCTTGGCCTGACGCTCGATCGCGTTGGCCAGTTGAGTCAGGAATGTCTTCGACTTGAGCTGCCCATCCGCTGCGATCTCCGTGAACAGGGCGGTGAACATGCCGGGGCGAAGCTCGTGCATGTCACCCCCCGGCGGCCCTGTCCGCCTTGGCCTGGGCCCGCTCGTTCTCTTGCCGCTCGTGTTCGCCGATCATGCCGACGATGTCGAGGCAGTAGCGGCGCACGTACATGGGGGTTGCCTGGAGTTCGTCCCAGGACCAGTGCATGCGCCGCATCAGGATGAAGTCGGCCCATTCGGCAGGGCAGTCGTCGCTGCCCCACGTCCCCTCGATGATCGATTCGATCGGGAGGAGGACGTCCTCGTAGTACGGGGATCCGGGGCCTACTGAGGGTCCGCGACCTGGGCGATTTCCTCCATGACGCTCTTGATGATGCGCATCGGCATCTTGGCGACGTTCTCGGTCGTGATCGCGCCGAGACGGGGCTGGTCGCCGTCCTGGCTGAGCGACTCGAAGAGGGCGACAGGGTCAGCGTCCTCCGCGATCTCCAGCGGCATCGCCTCGGAGCCGTCGTAGACCTTCCAAGCGACGATCACGCGGGCGAACACCTCATACATCGCCTCGTTCGCGTCCGCCTGGTCGATGGGCTGCCCCTGCTCATCGAGCGGGACATCCCTGGGTGTCAGGACGTTCTGCGGCAGCAGCTGAGGGTTCCGCATGAGAACGGAGACGTCCTCACCGAGCTCCGGGAACTTGAGCAGGACGAAGGGGTTGGCGTAGCCGGACATGGTGATCTCCAGTGTTGAGGGCGTCGAGGGCGTCAGACCCTGGCCGTGCCGTGACGCCCTCACGTGCGGCACGGCCAGGGAGTTGAGGGGCTAGTAGGCCGAGGTGACCCAGTTCTTGAGGACGACTTGGATGGCGCCGGCGTCGGCCGAGTTGTAGATGCCGCTGATCTCGAAGTCGGCGCTCACGTAGGTGCCGGACTTGTCATAGCCGCCCTTCGACCAGCCAGGAGTGGTCGTAGTCAGCGTCAGGGAGGCGCCGCCAGCGGTGACGGGCTGGGTGAGGACTGCGGTCGTCGGCGACGTCTGCAGCGCCTGCAGGTACAGGTTGTAGTCCGTGTCGTTCTCGTAGATCGCCTTGTACTTGACGTCCGCATCGAGCACGCCCGAGAACACCTCGCGGGGCTGCTGAGACCCGTTGGACGCGTGGATGGCGTCCGTGGACCGCTTCAGCGTCAGGTCGTAGGACAGGCCGCGCGTGGAGGATCCGCCGGCGTTGGTCATGGCCCACTGCCAGCCGAGCATCGGCTGCACGCTGGTGAACGTGGGCGCGGCCAGGCCGGTCTGGACGGCGGGGATCCATCCGGTCAGCTTGGCGTCGAGGGTGGCCATGCCCTTCGGGTCGATCTTCAGGCCGACCTCGGACAGCATGCAGCCCGGGTAGCCCCACGTCTCGAAAACGTTCTGGTCGACGAAGGAGTAGGTCGGCTTCGCGACCGAGGTGGACTGCTTGAAGGTATGGGTGGTCTGCGCCACCACCGCGACGCTCGACGAGTGGGGCAGCGTCAGCCCGGTCGCCGGCGTCGTGATCGGGATCGTGTACGGGCCAGACCCGGAGGGGGTTCCGGTGATCGCGTACTCCGCGTTGCCAGCGGTGTCGATGCGGATCGTCGACCCGGCCGGGATCGTGGCAGCCGTCGAGATCGATGAGGCGCCGGCGATCGTCGAAGACGACAGGGTCGTGGCGACGCCGGCCGTGACCGTGTCCGGGCCGATGATCCGCAGGAAGTACCCGAGGCAGTCCGGGTAAGCGGCCAGCTCAAGGCTCGCGGAGGTCTCTCCCACGCCCTGGTACAGGCCCTGGAGATTCGTGTCATTGGCCCGGTAGGAGACGTCCTTCAGCTGCGTGTACTCGACGTTGAAGTCCGACTTGGTGACGGGCAGATAGAACGTCGGTGCGAGGAACGTGCCCTGCACCGACTCCTTCGCGATGCCGACCCATCCGAGCCGAGAGAGGAGCGTCACGACGGCTCACCTCCCTCATCTTCGGCAGTCTTCTTGCCGCGGGTCTTGGCCGGAGCCGGGGTCTCGGGGGCGGCCGTCCAGCCGTCCAGGAGCTGCGGATAGTCGACGGTGTCGCCCGGTTCGACGCTGTACGGCGGCTGCTCGGGCTTGCTGTCGGTGGCGGGCGCGGCTGCGAAGTGCCAGGCCTGCCCGGTGTCGTTGCGCTGGCGCACAGGGCTCTCCCGAGGTCGGGGCGTGGGAAAGCCCCCGGCCAGACGGCTGGGGGCTCGTGGGGAGGGTCAGCCGCTGATCTCGATGTCGTCGGCCGAATAGCTGATGCTGCAGGTCAGGTCGGCGTTGCCGCGGAGCGACGGGTCGGGGTCGGCAAAAACGACAGAGACCTCGGCCGGGTCCTCGGCCACGCTCAGGAAGCGGCCGCCGTGGGTCTTGTCGAGCATCAGCCCGCCGATCCGCTGCAGGACGAGATCCACGGCGTTGTCGAGGGCCTGCTGGGGCTCCTCGGCGGATCCAGAGGGGGAAGACGCCGGCCAGGTGATCTGTAGCTCGAAGTTGTACCGGGCCATCCGCCGAACGTTCGCGGTACGCACCTCTTGGATGCGCCGCCGCATCACGTACAGCTGCCGGCGCCGTTGGATCGGGGTACGTGGCAGGTAGCCCTGAAGGACATCGAACGGCCCGTCCTGGGCCGCCAGGAGTGCGGGAAGCCCGTCCTCGGGGTCGAAGGCGGACAGCCAGGCCGTCTCTCGGGCGACCGCGTCGGCACTGCTCACGTCGCCCCCTTCATGACCGCTGGTAGTAGCAGAGGATGGCCTCGGCCTGCGCGGCCAGGACACCGCGGTCGTGACCGAACTGGGTGCCGGCCGGGTCGATCTCGCCGAGAGCGAGGCTGGCCGCCAGCAGCTTGCAGGCCCGGCCCAGATCGGCCGGGGTGGTGGAGTAGCCGCCGTCGTAGAGCACGCGGATTAGTGAGCCGGGTGGCAGGAACGTGCCGAGGGAGAACCAGACGTGGCCTGAGTCGTTTTCGGCGCCGAGTAGGGATGCCGCTCCCACGATCTGCGAGCCGCCGTAGGAGCGCAGCAGCGTGACCTGCAAGTTCGAGTACGTCCACATCTCCGGGTAGCGGGGAGCGTATTCGTTGAGCCACACGTGCCGGACCTGGTCGCCGCCGCCGAGCGCGGCTGCGTAGGAGCGGCCGACGGTGGCCTGCAGGTCCAGCGGCATGGATCCCGCGTCGGAGAGTTCGTCCGGGTCGATGCCCGTGGCCCGGTGTGACTCCGGGACCGCGGTGAACGGTGCGAGGCGCCGGCCGGCGATGCCCTCGCACTGGCGGGTTGCCTCGATCATCAGCTGGGCGAGGATGTCGGCGTCGTAGTCGCGGACCAGGTCGGCGAACTGGCCGGCGGCCATGTCGGACGCTGTGGCCAGCGGTGCCGGCGAGTCCGCGGCCATCGGCTACTCCGGCTTGCTGGCGGCGGTCTTGCGGGCCGCGGTCTTCTTGGCGGGCGGCGTCTCGACGTCTTCCGCCTTGGGGTCGACCTCGGACAGTTCCTCGCCGTCTGACGGGTCGCTGTCCTTCGGTTCGTCGGCCTTGGCCTTCTTGGTCGGGCGGACGACCTCGCTGAATCCGGCGTCGGGAATGGCCATCAGCGCGGCGATCTCTTCGGCGTTGTCGATCTCGACGACAGCGCCGTCCTCCGGCCAGACGTGGCCGAAGCTGTCGGCGCCGGCTGCCGCCTTGCGGATGAGAGCCATCAGGCTCCTCCTTAGGTGTGGGGCGGGTGCGCCAGCTCCGGCTGGCGCACCCGGCGAGGGGTCAGCTGGACAGGGTCGTGGTGACGCGGGCGAGCCTGCCCAGGTACTTCGTCGCCCGGACCGCGAGGGTCGTGTCGGAGACGATGGCGTAGGGCAGCTGGTCCGCGCCGTTCACCGTCGGATAGACATCGAGCGGAGTGAGCTCGCGGACGTAGGGCCGCACCACGAAGTTCGGGTCGCGGGACATCAGATAGATGTTCTCCTGGCCCGCCGCCGACGGCTTCGCAGAGGCGTTGGTGCCGACGTAGGCGGCCGGGCCCTGGGCAGGAACGGTCGAGCCGTTCTTCGGGGTGAGCTTGGCGCCGTCGTCCACGATCGACACGGTCAGGACCGGGGTGACCCCGTCCGCCGCGACACCGACGACCGCGTCCACGTAGCCGAGGAGCGTCTCCGTGCCGGTGGCGGTCGACCGGTAGACCTTGTAGAGGTTGGGCTGGGAGCCGTCCAGGCCTGCCGGGGTGGAGAAGGACAGGGTGACGGTGGACGTGGCGCCGGTGGTGACCTGCGAGACCTCCGTGGACGGCTGGAGCTCGCCCTGACGGGCGATGACCGGCACCACCTGGTAGTAGTACGTGGCCGCGGCGAGCGTGCCGCCAGTAGTGGCGGTCGCCGTGGTGACCGCGCCCATGGCGAAGCCGCGGGCCGACAGGAACGAGGACTTGATGATCGGGACGTCTCGGTAGGTCGGGACGTTCAGGCCGCCAGCGACCTCGACGCGGTCGGCGAACCGCTGCTGGGCCTGGAGCAGCTGCGCGACCTTCGATGCCGCGGTCGGAGACATGACCAGCATCCACGACTTGTCCTGGACGGCCATGGCGGCCTGCTGCTCGACCATGTCGATCAGCTTGTCGAGCGCGCCGAGCGACATGGCGGCATTGAAGTCGATCGCGTTCTGGTTGGTGCCGGAGTACGTCGAGACGAGGCTGTCGACGCCGTCGAACTGGGGGTAGGCGCCGTACTGGGTGCTGCCCGCGTTGCCCCAGAGCATGGCGTTCTCGATGTCCCAGTACAGGCCCTGGATGGAGCCCTCGATTTCCTGCTGCTTCAGGTCCTGGACGAGGCTGCGGGTGACGGCCTGGGCGTAGCCGGTGACCGCGCCGACGGCCTGCATGTTGCGGATCGGGAAGCTGTTCTGCAGGTAGGTGCTGTTGGAGACCGGCCGGGCGCCGCCGTCGGTGACGAAGCCGCCGGTAGCCCGCTGGGTCCGCTGGTTGAAGTAGTAGACCGTGGAGTCCCACTTCTTGGCGGTGACAGCGCGCACGAGCGGCGCGTACCGGCGCTGGTACTCCAGCAGCATCGGGTCGATGACGGTGTTGACGAGGGATGCGGCACCCGCGGCGGTCAGAGCCTCGCGGAGTTCAGCCTGAGACATGGTGTTGCCTTTCGGAACGTGGTGGGTACGACGAAGCCCCGCGCGGGGGCGGGGCTGGGTGACCATCACTGCCGGAAGGCACCAGCCGGCGGCTGGCGGTCAGGGAAGCGTGAGGGGTTGGTCAGCCCTGGGAGGGCTGCCGGTTGCCGAGGATCGCGCCGACGATGGTGCTGCCGCCGGTCTGGCGCCACTCCTCGTCGCTGTACTCGTGGAGGGGCTTCTGCGGCCAGCCCTCCGGCAGGCCCGTGCCAGTTCCGGCGGCCGTGGACTCGGCGACCGGGGCAACGAGGCCCTTGCGGGAGGGGCCGCCCGTGGTCTCGACGTGCTCCTGCACGGCCGCAGGGAGGGCCTTGGCGATGCCCTCCTGGACCAGGCGGGCGATTCGCGCGTCCTCGGTCTCCGTGACCTCGGCCGCAGCGGGAGCCGCTTCGGCCACCGGCTCGGCGGGCGCGGACTCGACCGCGGCGGGCGCCGGCTGCGGGGCGACTGCAGCGAGGAGGGCCTTGAACTGGTCGTCGGTGAGGTGGACCCCGCCCGCGGCGGGGACGGCCGCCGCCTCGGCGGCCGGGGTGGTGGACTCCGCCATGGCGGTCTCCTGTTCCTGGGTGGTCTCGGCCGCCGGGGATTCCGTGGCCGGGGTTTCGGGGGCGGTCTCCATGGCGTCGTCGTCCTCCAGGTCCGCGTTGACGGCTGCCGACGTGTCGATGTCGGCGTCCATGTCCGGGTCGATCGCCGCGATGGCCTGGCAGGCGCCTGCCATCGCGGCGCGGCCGACTGCGTCGAGGTCGTGGGGGTCGACGCAGTACGAGGTGACGGTGACCGTGGTCGGCCCGTTGGTGAGGCTGACCGACATGGATCCGCCGTGGCCTGGGTCATCAGAGAAGCCGAGGCACTCGGCCATGGCCTCCGAGACCTGACCGATCGGGTCGATCAGCCAGCCCTCCTGCGCTGCGACCTGTACGCCGTGGCCTTTGAGGGACTTGACGATGCGCTGGCGGACACGCTTGAGCTGCGCGGACGTGTAGTTGCGGGCGGTTTCGGTCTCGTGGACGCTGACCCACGCAGCCTTGGCCTGCGCCTTGGTGTCGAGGGGGAACCGCTTCCCCTTGTCGGCCTGGTAGCCGGAGTCGGCGTAGATGCCCGCCGACTCGACGGCCGCCGATTCGGCGGCTGTTTCGCTGACGGTATGCACCAGCGCCTCCTGTACAGACTCGGTGATGAACACCCGGCCATCGGGTGCAGACTCCGCCGGCTGGCCGCCGGCAGGCGTGTAGGTGTCGACGCGGGCTCCTGGGACACCCGGCTTTCTGGTGAAGTCCAGACCGTCGATTTCGAGGTCCGGGGCGGTCTCCACGGGGGCGCCATCAGGGCCAGTCTCGCGACGGACCTTGCCGACCCAGGCGCCACGGATAGAGACGCCGCGCAGGAACGGCGGCCCGTCCGAGTCGTCGACAAGCGCAGCGATCGTGCGGCCGGGCCCGGTGTCAGCGATGGACGCGGCGTAACGGGCTGCACCGTTTTCGTCCTGCTCAATCGCGGTGATGCGGCCGACGATCTGCGTCGAGTCGTCATCGGCGGCATGATGCGAAAGCATCGTGAGTGGAAACTCACCCTCGGCGAGGCGCTCCTTGGCGCGCGCGACGGCCTTGCCGATGTTCTCCACCGTGTAGCGGCGCCCGTTGCGGCTCACGCCGGGCTCAAGGGCGACGCCAGTGATCGTTCCGATGGAGGCCATGTCTCACCGTCCGATCGGGGAGAAGGGCTGGCTCATGGGCTCCTCCAGGAGGTCAGGTCATCCAGGCCGCGAAGTGGGCGAGGGACACGTCGGCGGCGTAGCAGCAGCGGCAGATCGGGTGCAGGGGCATCCGCGGCTGGTCGCCGATATGCCAGGGGTTGCCTGACTCGGCATCGATGCAGGCGCTGCAGACCCTGCCGTCGCCTGCGGTGATGATGTCGATCTGCAGGACGCCTTCGGCCCGGTACAGGGCGAACGCGCCTTCGTCGGCTGCGGTGGTCATAGCCCAGTCGACGGTGAAGGCCACCGCGGCGTCGTCGGCGGTGAGGACGTCCATGGCCGCGTCGATCATCTCGTCGCGGGTTAGGCCGGCTTCCATGCCGTCGGCGAGGACGCTGCCGAGGTCTCCGGCGGCGCCGTCGAGGGTGCGGGCGAGCCAGCCGTCCGCGTCGGCCCACAGTTCGTCGAGGCGTTCCATCGACCGGTAGGCATCCTTGAAGGCGATGTTCCAGTCGAGGCCGATCTGGGCTCCGCGTTCGGCTGCGATGGCGACCGCGTTGACCATGCCCTCAGCCCGGCCCGCGGCGATCGCGTCCCGCAGGGCCTGCCGAAGTTTCCCGAAGCCGGCGACGTCGACGAGGGCGTACAGCATCTTCTTCGCCGTGGCGAGTGCCTCGGCGCGGATCCGCGCCCAGTCCGGACCGCGTGCTTCCGCGACGCCCATGCGAAGCCTGAACTCGTCGACCGCAGCCGCGACGGCCGCGCGGTCGATGAGAGGCCGCCATGCGACGCCGATGGCCTTGGCATGCTTGGCCTGCTGCTCTTCGCGACGCTGGAAGAGCAATGCCCACATGCCTTCGAGGCGGCCGAGGTCGATGGTCGCTCGGAGAATGTCCGGGTCATCTGCTGCCTCGGCTGCGATCTGCACCGCGGTCTCGCAGGCCACCTGAACGCGTTCGGTCATCGGCCCGCCCGACATGGCCCAGCCGGCCGCGAACGCCTCGCGCGCCACCGAGTCCATGGGGTGTGCGAAGGTCGTATCCGCGCGGTCGAGGCCGTGGACAGCTGCCAGGGCGGTGAACTCGACGTCCTGGGCGGGCAACCGGTCGAGCGGGGCCGTCTCTTCGGGCTCCAGATACGTCAAGGAGAGATGGGCCGTGTACCCGTGGTCACGCGGGATCTCGATGCCGCGCTCGTAGAGGGCGTCGAGAGTGTCGCGGCGCAGGTCCTCAAGGTCTGGGGAGTCGACCAGAGCGACCAGGACGTCTTTGTCGCCGCCGGTGAAGCGGGCCAGGCCGGCCAGCTTCCCGGTGAACGGCTTCCGCTCGGCCAACTCTTGGGCGACCTGGTTGAAGGGCTCGGCGTCCACCTCGTCAGCGTTCCCGAGGTAGGCCACCGTGACGTGCAAGTCCTCGGCTGGAAGACCGCCTTCGACGGCGAGCTCCTCGGCGAGTTCCGGCGGCGGGTAGAGGGCGATCATGCAGCCGTCGGAATAGTCCGGAGACGCCACGCCGCCCCCTTTCCTCAGCCGATGCGCTTCTTGATGAGCGGGGCCACGTCCTTGGCCCGCAGCGGATGCCCTGGCGGATCGGGCGGTTGGAGGACGGGGCCGGGCTCGGGTTCAGGCGGCGCGCTCATCGACGCCTCCCGGCAGGCTGGCCAGCGCCTCGCGCAGGCGCCGCTTGTACTGCTGCTGGCGAGTCTCCGTCGGCGCGGGTGGCGCTGCGGCCGGCGGTTCCGTGGCTACCAGTTCGAGGGGCGCGCCCGGCGTGGGGCCGTCGAGGTCGAAGCTCGTTCCCTTGAGCCGGTCTGCGACGGTGGCCCGGGACATGGCGTCCATGTCGGACCAGAGCACGAAATTGGTGCGGTCGACGAGGAGCGGCTGGTCGCCGCCTTCGACGGGCGGTTCGTTGATGTCGGCGCGGTATCTGTTGAGGCTCCAGGCGCCGGAGCGGAGTCGCATGTCGCGGATCTCCTCGACCGTCTTGGAGTCCCTCATGTCGACGTCCCGGAACTTCATCCGCCAGCCCTCGATGCCGAAGCCAACCCGGCCGAGGTGGAAGTTGAGTGCTTCGAGTATGAGTTCGGCGATCGGCTGCACCGTGTTGACCATGAACGTCCGGTCCTGGCTCTCGCCGGTTCCGCCGCCGAGGTTGCCGGACTCGATGATGCCGACCTTCGCCGGCGGCACGCCGTAGGTGGCGATGATCTCGTCGCGCCGCTGGTCCAAGAATTTCAGGTAGTCGACGGTGCGGCCCTGGGCGAGCTCCTGGATTTGCGCGCCGCCCTTGGTGGAGATCGGCGTGCCGATGTTCCGCGGGCCGATGTTCCGCTGCTGGTACTGGGCGTTCCACCGGTTCATCTCCGCCGGGGAGAAGTTCGCGGGGAAGTCGACGTGGATCTGCGGCGGGGAGCCCTTGCGGAAGATCTCCTTGCTGGTGGCCGCGGCGAACAGCCAGCTGGTGATCGGCAGCATGGCCGCCTGGGTCGGCGACACCCCGAACAGGCCGGACCGCGGGGAGTCCAGGCTGATGTGTATGACCTCGCGCGGCTCGAACGTGGCCCGCTGCCCCTGCTCGGTGACCTGCACGTAGCCGGTAACCTGACCGTGCTCGTCGGCGATCGGCCGCATGCTCGGGCAGTCCAGCGAGTACAGGGCGACGGGCTGGCCTGCGAGCCAGACGACCTCGATGAACGCGTCACCGAAGACCAGCAGGTCAGTGACGGCACCGCGGAGGATCTGCCGGATGTTCTCCCTCGGATTGCAGAAGCTGATCATCCGTTCGAGGAGGAGCACCTCGGCGGGCTTCTCGGGCGGTTCCTCGTCGCCCTGCCCGTCGTCGTTCGCCCAGTCCATGACCAGGCCGCCGGCCGTCACCGTTCGGGCGATCGCGTTGACCGACGCCCAGGCCCAGGGGCAGGCGAGGTAGGCGTCGTACAGCTGGGTGAGCGTGCCACGCCGATCGGTACCGGTGGTGCCCTGCATGTTCTCGGTCAGGCCACCGGGCCCGATGCCGTACTCATAGCCGGCACGCTCGGGCGCCTTCGCCGGGGCCGTCTCCAGTATCTCCGCCTGTCCGGTCAGGCCCTGCCACCACGTCCTGAGGCTCATTCGACTTGCACCGTCCCCCCGGGCCGCGGGCCGTCATCGTCGTCGAACCACCACGAGGCGTCGTCTTGGGCGGTCTCGGCAGGCCGGTAGGCCATCGACGGTCCGAGGGGCTGGAGCGAGTCCTCAGCTTGGCGGGCCGGGGTGTCGAGCAGGGGGAATTCGGGGCCGGTGCCCAGGTTCGTGAGTAGGTAGCGCAGGGCGTCACTCGCGTGATCATCTGCTGTCGTATCGGCGTCCTCGGGGTCGCCCTTGGTGGCGTGAGGCAGGTCGGACAGCTCGCGGTACAGCTCGGTGACGGCCGAGAACACGTGCAGCCTCGGGCAGGTCTCCCAGCCCTGAGCCCGGTGGTGCGGGCAGGCAGGCGCTTCGACCAGGTAGCTGCGGACACGCTGCCAGCCCGTGACCCGGGAGCCGGCACCTTTGCCCGCCGCCGTGAGGTGGACGCCGTTGTCCGCGTACACCGAGGCGATCGCCTTGGCGTCGCCGCGGGTGGCCCACATCGCGTCGTCTGCGAATCGACTCGCGACGTTCTCGCCGGCCGCCTCGGCAGCGAGGATCCGCTGCGCCTGCTCCGACTCGCCAACACCGCGCTCGTACAGCTCCCGGTAGATCCAGACTCGGCCGTCCTCGTCGACCGCGGCCCACAGAACAGCCCAGGGGGCGGAGAAGCCCCAGTCGACGCCGTTGTACCGCTTCCACGTCGCTGGGAGTGCGATCGGGTCCAGGACGTGCCGGTCGCGCTTGATCTCGGGGAACATCTGGCCGGCAAACACGTCCCAGTCACCGTCCAGGAAGGCGCTACGGAGCTTGCCGGTGAGGCCCATGAGGTCCTTGGCGTACTCCGGGTTGACGTGCGGGTTGTCGGCGAGCTTGCTCGGGATGAAGCGGACGGTGCGGTCGCGTTCGTCGGTGATGACGTCGGCGCCGTAGTTCGTGGGCTTGATGTAGCGGGTCTTCACCGCGCCGTGGCCGGCGCCGCCCGGGTTGGTGCCCGAGCGGATTCCGATGACTGGGATGTCGGAGCGGCCCGAGCGGAGGCGGGACTCCAGGAAGCTGCAGACGTCGGGCGGGGTCAGGGTCCGCTCGTCGAAGGTCAGCTTCTGGTACTGGCCGCCCTGCCTGCGGCTCGCATCTTTGACGGACTCGGCGTACCGGAACATCAGCAGCGAGCCGTTGGGGAAGCGCAGCTCATACTCGGTGCCGTTCCATGACGCCCCGAGCGCGCCCGCGTACCCGATCTGGGAGAGCTCGGCGAGCAGGGACTCCTTCAGCTCGCCGTAGGTGCGACGGAACGCCCCGATACGGATGCCGGGGTTTCGGACGCAGTCTCGGAGGTCGTCCATGAGGAGGGCTCGGGTCTTGCCCCCGCCCGCGGCGCCGCCATAGAGCACGTCGTACTCGGCTGCGTCGTGGAACTCCTGCTGCTTGGTGGTGGGGACGTACCCGAGCAGACCGAAGACGTCGATCTTCCGGAGTCGCTCAGACTCTCGCCGCTGGGCTTCAGCCTGCAGGGCCTTCAGCTGGCGGAGTTTCTCCAACTTCGCCCGCAGCAGTGGGGATTCCGAGGGCTCCAGTTCCGAGCTCGGCTTCGAGGCGCTGGATTTGGGCGTCGAGGGCATCGATCGTCAGCACCTCCAGCTTGACGGCGCTGTCGAGGCCGAGCATCTTCGCCCGCCGGTCGAGGATCTTCAGGGCGGTCTCGATGGCCCGGGGGTTGCCCTTCATCGCCTCGGGCCAGATCGCCTTCTGGAGGACGTCGAGGCGGGCGAGTTCGAGCTCCCGCCACGCCTCGACGGCGAGGCCTTCCTCGATGACGTGCCGTTCGAGGGCGCGGCGGATGTCGACGCAGGCCGAGTTCCTGCCGGAGTAGCCGAGCTCTTCGGCGATCTCGGTGTACGTGGAGCCGTCGATCTTCATGCGGATGGCCTTGGCGCGCCGCTCAGCGGTGAAGGCCTGCTGCGCCTTGGATGCGACCACGGGGGCCTCCTTGTCGGTGTGAGTCCTCTGGTTGCCGCGGTCGCAGTCAGCTGACCCCGTACCACTGCGAGGCCCAGCCGGTGTTGATGATCGACGTGGACTGACTGGACAGGGTCAGAGTGGATGGCAGCGACGTCTGGCTGGTCAGAAGGTTGCTGTACCGCAGGTTGGGTGCGGTCAGCCCCGCGTTGACAGAAACGCCAGCTCCCGAGGCCTTGAAGGTGAGCGAGTTCGTGGTCCAGGTGCCGTTAAGCAGCATGGCGATGTAGTACGTGCCGGGTGCCGCGGTGAACGAGGAGGTGAGCGCGACGGCCTTCGCGGTTGCGCCGGACATCAGCGATGAGGAGATGTCTGCTGTCGCGCCCTTGAGGTTCCCTGCGCTGTCGTAGACGCCGAGGTAGCAGTTCGACAGGGTGGCGCCGGCGTCGACTCCGGCCAGGCCGAACCAGATGGAGCTCCAGGTGATCTGCTCGCGGATCGGGATCTTGACGAGGGTGATCCGGCCTGCCACACCCGCGTTGCTCTGCGCGGTGACGTGGCCAGCCATGTTCGGGTCGTAGGTCCAGGCGAGCAGCCCTTGTTCTGATGGGCGATCCGTCCATGAGGTCGCCGTGGGGGCCGCCTTGACGTACCAGCCGCTGCCGGAGGGGCCGAGGGTGGCGTAGTCCCACTGACCGAAGAGCTGGCGGACCAGCTGTCCGTCGATGGTTTCCGAGCCTGCGCCGTCTACCGAGACTGGGTTGCCGCTCGCGTCGATCTTCTTGACGGTGATAGGCCTGGTGCGGCCTACCGCGGTCGGGAGGGTGATGGTGATCGGGCCTGAGGTTGCGTCGGCGAGGATGTCCTCGTCGAAGCTGATCGCGGTGTAGTTGCCCGTCTTCGTGGTGACGGGGTAGCTGAGCTGGGCGGACTCGATGTGGAGCCCGGTCGGGTAGTCCAGCGTCAGGTTGGCCGGGGTGAAGAGGCCGGCGATGACGACCCGGCCGCGGGCGGCGGCCAAGCCTGTTCCACCGGTGCGGCACCCGAAGCGCGGGATGCTGGTCTCGGTGTCGATCCTCAGGTCCATCGTCGGTCCAAGGCCGCCAGTGCCGGGCCCGAAGATGTAGATCAGGAAGGTGCACTGCTCGATCGAGATGAGGCTGGCCCGGATCGAGTGCGCGGCGCCGACTGAGCTGTAGTAGCTGCCGGCCGGGCAGAACGCGGCCCAGCAGTACAGGATCCGCAGGCCGTAAATGTCGGTGTGCTCGGGAACGACGATGCCGTAGGTGTAGCCGCCGCCGCAGGTCACGTTCTCGACGATCGTGAGGTCGTTGTTCCCGTTGGCCGGCAGCAGGACACCGATGGACAGGCCGGTGGCGAAGACGCCCGGGGAGACGTAGCTGCTGCCGGGGACGGTGCCGGTGGTGCTGTACGCAACGTCCTGCAGCCGGGCGTTGGCGGCACCGGACAGGTCGATCGCGGTGTAGGTGAGCCCGAACTTCGAGTGCGCGGTCAGCACCGACAGGTTCGCAATGTCCACGTACAGGTTGGAGAAGACCCCCGGGGCCACGCCGTAGCCGCCGGGCTGCGCCGGGCCGCCGATGACTGCCGGGTTGCCACCAGCGTTGATGCTCGTCGTCTGCGCCCCCGCCGAGGCGAAGAGCCCGAAGGACAGCAGAGTCGCGCCGGTCGTGTTCGGGACGGTCTGCTGCCAGTGCTGAACCCCGGCCCCGCTGGACGTGCCTCGGATCGACAGGGTGATCTTCCGGCCGGTCGCCGCGTACACGGGCAGCGTCAGCTGCGCGTTCCCGAGCGTGCTGCCGCCCGTCTTGAGCGCGCCCGCGATCCCGTAGAACTGCCCGGACGCGGGAGGGATCCGCACGGTCGCAGAGCCGGAATGGGCGACCGCGTAGGCCGCAGCGGCGTCGATCGCGGCCTGGATGGCCGTGGTGTCGTCGGTGGCCCACATCGCGCACGCCCCGGACACGGTGCTGCCCGCGGTCGCGGACAGGGTGACCTGGGTGCCGCTCGTGTACGCGCTGATCGTGCCGACGAGGGTCTCCCCGGACGCGCCCGCGCCGAGGACTTGGATGGCCTTGCCGACGTCGCCGACGACGAAGGCTGCGGTGGCGCTGGTCAGGGTCGCGCTGCTGGCCGTCATGGCGGCGTCGGCGACGACCTTGCCGTTGCCGACCGCGCCGTAGGAGACGACGTCGAAGACCCATGCGTCCGCGGCCGTGAACCTGGCGTCGTCGCCAGCCGCCACGGTCCCCGCGGTCGTGCCAACGGCGCGGGTAGCCGAGTTGCCCAGGCCCAGGTTCGTGCGCGCGGTCGTCGCGTTCCCGAGGCTGGCCAGGTTGTCGGTCTTGGTCAGCGCCGTGTTCTCGACGGTCGTGACCCGGGCGTCGAGGGCGGTGCCAGCAGCGTTCGTGTACGCGCCGATGGCGGCCGGGGTGACGGGGTCGCTGCCACCGGATCCGTGGGAGGCGGCGTGCGCCGTCGGCGTCCGGGAGTTGGTCATCCGGCTGTCGTCGCCTGCGGCTGCCGTGCCTGCAGTCGTCCCGATGTTGAGGACTGCGGCGCCGCCGAGCCCGAGGTTCGTCCGTGCCGCCGGCACCGAGTTCAGGTCGGACAGGTTGTTCGTCTGCAGCAGCGCCCCGCCGGCGCCGAGCGCCTGCCCACTGCCCCACGCGCCTGCGGCCTTGGGCCCGTAGATGACGAGGGCGGACGGCGTGCTGTTGTCGATGTACCAGTCACCGTCGATGCCCGTACCCGCCGAGGGCGCACCGGTGCCGGTCAGGACGCTGTTGCCGCGCGGGCCCGAGGTACCGGACGACGCCACGATGACGCTGGGCATGCCGACCTCCCTACGCGGTGGGAACGAGGCGGGAGTAGAACGGGCCCTCGATGAGGCAGGTCTGGTCGGCTAGGCCGGGGTCCATCCAGAGGGCGAATGGCCGACAGCCGGTCCCGAGCGCGAGCGTCGCTGTCGGAGAGAGGACGGCTTGCACGGTCGAGGCGACGGGGTCGACGACCAGGTAGCCCTGGGCCGTTGCCGTCGTGGTCAGCTTCACCAGGGCCGGGACGGTGGCGTCCGCGGAGTTCGGGCGGATCACGAACTCGAAGACCTTGCCGCTGATGTCCATGCGGGCGCCGTCGTCGTCGAGGAACGTGAACGTCGCCGCCCACTGCGTCCCGGCCACGGTCGCGGTCCGCCATCGGAGGGGCAGGTCGCCCATGGCCACCCCCGATCGTCGAGCGGTAGGTCAGGCGGCCTGCAGGCTGTAGGTGCGGCGTGCGCGCTCGCGGGTGTCCTTCTCGGCGCGGATCACGTCGATGGCACGGAAGCGGGGGCGGCCTCGGTGCCCGGGGTCGGCAGCCTTGAGCTTGCCCCGGTAGCACCAGTTGCGGACCACGTTCGGGCTGACCCGGGCGGCCTCGGCCGCCTGGGCGACTGTCCAGAGAGTCGTGTGCAGATCCACATCAAGGTCGACCATCGGAGTCCTCTCCGGCTCTCGGCCCGGAATGCGGAAAGGCCCCCACGGAGTGAACTGTGAGGGCCTTGAGCACGTTTGGGCATGCTGGACGTACCCGCATTGTCATGCATGATGCGGCCGGAATCAAGCCGCTCGGGAAATGCCAGCGGCAAGAGCCTTCACGTAGGCGTCGTACTCGACGCCGGTGAGGATCCGCTGGCAGTCGGGGTCACGGCACTCGATGTACGGCCGATCGTCGACGAGGCGAAGGTCTCGGGACTCGGCCAGATACGGCCCATGGCAGCGAGGGCAGGGGGCGAGCTTCCGGA
This sequence comes from Streptomyces sp. NPDC051582, assembly GCF_040681715.1. NCBI lineage: Bacteria > Bacillati > Actinomycetota > Actinomycetes > Kitasatosporales > Streptomycetaceae > Streptomyces > Streptomyces sp. NPDC051582. Next base: position 137,215 of record NZ_JBFAZJ010000013.1, on the reverse strand, counting down.
CGTCGTGCTGCGGGTGGGCCTTGATGAACCGCTGGGCGGCGCCGTGCCAGCCGCGGATCTGCGCGGCCGGGTTGGCATTCCCGTGGTCGTGGGGTTCGCCGGCCGCGGGGTGGTGCTGCATCATCCAGTCGAGGTGAGCGCCGAGGATCTTCGCGGCGTCAGTGATGCGGCGCCCTTCGGTGATGCCGTCGCTCTTCGGCTCGGCGTCGACAGCCCATATGCCGCGACGGATCAGGATATCGGTCTCCAGTTCCTCCATCTCGCCGAGTACGGCTTCGAGGAGGAGGCGCGCGGCCTGCCCTGGCCAGGCGGGGGCGTCGCTGGAGCCCCGCGATCCGATGGTGGCGGTGGACGGGGAGCGGGATCCGTTGAGGGATTCGAGTTGGACGGCGACGAGGAGTTCGGGGAGTTCGGCGAGCTGGTGGCGGGCTCGTTCGGTGCAGGCGTCGCATTGGACGGGCCGCCCCCAGGCGGGGGTGAGGGTGTGCTCGGTTCCGGCTTCTTCGCGGATGGTCTCGGCGCGACGCCAGGCCGAGTTGCAAGTTCCGGGACAGGCGGTTGCAGTACGCACGGTGGCTCCTCGACAGCGGTGGTGCGGAGGGCGCGGGGTGACCTGGCGGCGGCGATCACCCACGCGCCCAGAATGGCATGACGTCCAGACAAGACCGCGCGATCAGACGTCCGGGTCGACCTGGGGGTGTGTGAACCGAACGAGCTTGCCGAGGCTGCGGGCGTAGGCAATCTCGGCGCGGGTGCTGTCGCCGATGTAGTCGCCGACGACGAGGATCCAGTCGGCGAGGCGGATCTTGGCGCGGTGCAGGTCGTCAAGCCGGATCTTCAGTGCCTCCGCCGCGGCCGGGTCGGCCCAGCGGGGATGCCGACGCTTCATGTTGCAGCCGGGCTTGACGACGATGTGGCCATCTGACGTGAGCAAGAGGTCAGCCTCGCCCATCTCAGCCATGAAGCGGGTACTGCCACACAGACAGACGATCTTCGGGATGTTGAGCTGCCGCTTGCCGTCGGCAAGCTTCTCTTCCGGAGTGAGGAGCTGCGGGTAGGACATGGGATCTCCTTACTTAGGCGGACGGGCCGGGGCAGATGGACGGGTACGTGACGTTGTGGACGTACCGAGCGCAGGCCGGGCAGTCCTCCGCGTTGCCGCCGATGTGAGTCGGCGCCTCCTCGTCGATGGGCAGCATGGTGACGGTCTGCACGGTCGTTCGCTGGGCGATCCGGTGCTCGTACTCGGGCATTGTCTGGCGGCGGATGCCCAGACGGGCCAGCGCGTGGTTGTAGTCGTGCATGGGCCCGCTGCCGGTCTCCCAGGAGCCGTCGGGCTGTTGGACCTGGAGGAAGTAGTCGACGGTTCGGGTGGTGCTCACAGGGTGCGCTCCAGAACGTCGAGGGCGGTGTGGCCGTTGACGGAGATCAGCGGCGCATGCTCCTTGGCGAGGGCCACGGCAGTGCTGAGGCTGAACCGGTTGGCGGCGATCCACTCGTCTCGCCGCCCCGTCGGGATGGACTCGTAGCTCCAGGTGCCGTCGGCGGAAAGGCACTCGTGGAACCCGTTGCTCACGGCCCACTGTCCGCCACCACGCCATTCGACGTAGAGCGTGAAGTGCCGGCGGTTGACGTCGCCCTGGGGCAAGACTGATACCTCGAAGCGGGCGACTTGGACGTGGGCCTTGGGTCGATCGGTCACGGGGTGGGCTCCTGGGGGTCGAGGGCTGTGCGAATGGCGGTGAGGACGTCGCCTGCGGTGGGGAGGGGCCAGCAGCGCGGGTCGCCGAGGACGCCGCGGCCGTCGAACTGGGCGATGGCTGCACGAACACGGTTGAGCGCCGCCTCGGCCTGCTCGGCGCGGATTCGGGCATCGCGGGCGCCGTGGTTGACCATGCGGTTGGTGCGTTTCATCCGCTCGATCGTGGCCTCGGCCAGCTCAGCCCGCTGCCTCTCCTCCCGCCATTGGCGGTTGCGGAGTCGGATTTGCGCCCACAGGTTCTGGAGTTGAGTCGGGTCGGCGCCGTTCGCCTGGAGGCCTGCTCGGAGAGTGCGGAGTTCGATCTGGGCGCTGTCGGCCCGGCCGCGTTCGGCCTTGGCCGCCTTCTCGGCGCGTTCGGAGCGGCGGCCTACGAGGGTGGTGAGGCGGGCGGCGGCAGCGATCGAGTCTTCGGCGTCCTGCTCGGCCTGGGCCAGCCGTGCGTACAGTTCGGCGAGGGCCTCACCGGTGATCGTGTCGACGGTGTACCAGTCGGGCTGGTCGGTCACAGCTGCTCCTCGGTTCCGTCGGCCCATTCGATGAGGGCGCCCGGGTTGTCGTCCTTGAGTGCTTGCAGGCTGATCCAGGCGGTGGCGAGGCCGCGTTCGCGGTGGTCGATCAGGCAGCGTCCGGAGGGGTAGACGGAGCCGTCGTACCGTTCTCCGTCGGGGGTGTGGAGGCGGAAGGCTCGTGCGAACGCGGTCACCGGATGCCCCCGTTGGCGATCTGGGCCGCCCCTTCGGTGGCGTTCAGGTGTCCGTAGGCGGCGGACAGGAGCGCCCGCAAGAGGGCCCGGTCGCGAAGACTGATGGGCGCCTTCTCGTCGACCCGATAGTGGATCTGGGATCCATCCGGGCCATGGGTGACGAACTCCAGGGCGGGGAGGGCGTGGGGCGGGTAGATGAGGTCGGCAGCCGGATTCTGGATCATCATTCTTCTCCTTGGCTGGGTCGAACCGCGTTGGACGACCACCAGGCCTCACGGTCGAGCGGGTTGTCGGGGCCGGGTTGGCGGCTGAAGTCGCGGCAGGCGAGGACGTGGTACTCGTAGCTGCCGTCGATGTACGGGCCGCGCCCTTCGAGGATCTCGGCGGTGCCCTCCGGCGCAGTCCGGGCGTTCGCCCACTCCTGGTTGACGTGGGTCACGCGGGCGCCAACGGGAAGCGGATGGATCACTGACCCTCCTCCGGCCGCCCGATCAGGGCCGCCATCTTGGCCTGGAACGCGCAGTTCGAGCACGGCGACCCGTAGTTGTAGCCGGCGCCGCACTTGCGGCAGTCCTGGATCGGGGCGGGCTTCAGGGCCTCCAGCTCGGCCAGCCGAGCACGCAGCCGGTCGATCTCCGCCAGGAGAACAACCTCGTCGGCGCTCTCGTCCTCGGCCCACGCCCGCTCGGTCGTGCACCGCTGGCACATGTCCCGGCCGGGATACTGCGACGGCCCCCAGACGTGCACCGGACGCTCATCCTCGGACTCGCCCCGGACGGCCTCGCAGTGCGTCCGCCGCCGACGGATCACGGCAATCCGCTCTTCATCCATCGACAGCTGCGGAGCCGGAGCCCGCATCGACTCCCACCTGCCGATCACGGCACGCATTCCGATGTTGAACGCCGCCGTGTCCCAGGACCCGGCGAAGTAGTTGCCAGAGCTCACGCAGCCCTCCGGCCAGGCTGAGCAGTAGCACAGGCTCTCGTGGTAGTGGTCGTTCAAGGCCCTGTTACCAGCGTCCGCCAGGGCGTCGATCTGCGCCTCGGTGAGCTCGGTCACCTTCGGCGGATCGTTCTCGTAGTCAGCCATCAGGCTCCTCATTCTTCGTCGGTGTAGTCGTAGTCCTGCTCCCACCGGTCCCATGCCCGGTCCTCGACAGCGAGCTCACGGATCGTGGGCTCCCACGAGGCGAGCGGCGCCGGCTGGGCATTCGGGGCGAGGTTGTTCACGACGCCTCCTCAGGCGGCGAGGGCGAGGCGCGCAGCGGCGGCGATGAATGCCTGCTTGCGCGGGCGGTAGATGACGGCGATGCGGGCCACCTCGGCCGGGGTGTACCGGATGCAGGTGCGGGCCCGGCCGTGGGTGTAGCTGACGCCGGGGATGCCGACCGCGTTCGCCTTCGCCGCGTTGTTGCGGAGGCTGCCAGCGACAGTGCGGGCCTCACGGATGCCGAGACCGGCAGCGACACAGTGGGCGGCGAGGGTACCGGCACCTCGCCGGGCGATGCGAGCGGCGGCTCGCTGGGTGCGGCTGCGGTCGCGGAGGGTCTGGCGGGCGGTGCGGGCCTTGGCGTTCATGACGTCCCCCTTGCTGGTGATACATCCAGCATGAGGCCAACGCGTTGGCCAGTCAAGTGGCCTACGCGTTGGATTTGGCAGCACAACGCGGTGGCCTCGCTATAGGCCAATACTTGTGGGATCCTGCACCCATGTCCGACTACACACCCGACGACGAAGCCGTCCGCCTCTACACCCGCTACAAGCGCGCCCGCGAAACAGAAGCCGAGCTCAAAGACCCTGTCCGCGAGCAGGCCGCCAACGACCTCAAGGCCGGAGCCACCGTCCGAGACCTCGCAAAGCTGACCGGATTGACTCCGGAGTTCTTCCGCCGGATCGCCCGGGCAGAAGGCGTCGAGAGGCTGCGTCCGCCCACGGTCGGCAAACTCAAGCCCGATGGAGAACAGTCATGACCGATCCCCGCGTGCCGTTCCTCCGTGCCCGCTACGCCGAGGATGACCAGGCCGCCCGTGCGGCCAGCAGTGATCTCTATGGCGTGCTGGGTCAGGTGGAGTACGTGGAGGGCGAGGTTGAGCGGGATGAGGCGCACGTCACCCGCCATGACCCAGCGCACGTCCTCGCCGACCTTGAGGCCAAGGGGAAGGCGCTGGACGCCTGCGCCTACTTCCTGCACGACAACGAGGACGGGCCTGATCCGTGCGCCGAAGCGGTTCTCACGGCGTTCGTACAGCCGTATGCCGGCCACCCGGAGTTTCGTGAGGAGTGGAGATCATGACTGCTGCCCGACTGGCGTTCATCCGCGCCCGCCTTCAGGAGGATCGCGAGGTCGCGAACGGTCACCAGCAGCCGTCGGCCAGCTGGCATGCGGACGACTACGTCATGGAGGTTCGGGATGACGCCAATGCGGGGACGGTGGCGACCGTGTACCGGGTTGGCGATCTGATCCATCTCACCCGTCACCATCCTGCGCGGGTCCTGGTCGAGGTGGAGGCGAAGGAGCGTCTGCTCGACTGGCTGGAGCGGATGAACGACCGGGCGTCCGACGCCGACTTCTGGAGCTTCGACCTCGACGAGGCGCTGGATCTGATGGCTCGCCCCTACGCCGACCACCCCGACTACCGTGAGGAGTGGACGCCGTGAGCGCCGCGCTGCTCGCCTTCCTGCACGCCCGCCTGGCCGAGGACGAGGCACACGCGCGTGCTGCCTCATGCGGCCCCAGCGGGGACGACCATTGGTCCCTCGACGAGTGGTTCGGCCGGGAGGAGCCTCACTCCCTGATCGCTGCTGGCAACGCCAACCACCCGACGTTCCTCGGACACTTCACCGCTGACCCCGTACCTACCGCGCAGGCCGCACACATCGCCCGCCACGATCCGGCCCGTGTCCTCGCCGAGGTCGAGGCCAAGAGGCAGTTGCTCGACGACATCCTCCGTGCGGGTCATGAGTGGAACGAGGAGGACCACTGGTACTCGTGTGCCGCCGCTCGTGACCATGAAGGGGAACCGGTCTGCATTGACGAGAGTCGCGCTGGCGGCCCTTGCGACTGTGGCCGTGACGAGCAGGTGGAGCGCAGGGCTCGCTTGCTGGCCCTGCCCTACTGCGGTCATGCGGATTTCCGTCCGGAGTGGGCACCGAAGGCCTGACGTGTAGGTTCCATGCGTGCGCGAGCCCCGCCCGGGTTGATCTGGGGCGGGGCTTCGTCGTGTCCGAGGGTTAGTTGATGCCGTCCCGGTCGTCGCGGTGGCTGATCCGCATGCTGGCCACGTAGCCGCCTTGGAGGTCGAGGAATGCCGGCTTGGTGCGCCTGCTTGCGACGGTGCGGGCGCACTGGTCGTAGACGATGGCCTGCCGGGAGGGGGCCGCGGTTTGCGTATACCTGTGGCGGCCGGTGAGTTGGCAGCCTTGGTAGCGGACGCCGCCGGGGTTGGTGTACCGGTGGGGGGCGTAGTCGTCAGCGGCCGAGTAGGCCTTGAAAGCCCAGGCGTCGTCCATGCAGCCGATGAACTGGACCTGACCCTTCCAGCTGCTGTCGATGACAAGGTTGGCTGGGTCGCGGGGTTCGAAGCGGGTGCCGACGACGGTGAGGGATTGCACGCTGTCGTAGTGCGTGGTGGCCGGCATGTAGAAGAACCGGGACGGCTTCCCGTCGGGCCTCTTGTCGACATGGATCCAGGATCCGCCCGAGACGTTGATCGCGCCGCCTTTGTCGAAGCGGAGGATGTCGCCGTAGCGGGCTTCCATCTTGCAGTCGCGGAAGCTGTAGTTGAGGAACTGGTCCTGCTGCGGGTACTGCGGCGAGAGGCCAGAGTGGAACCAGGCATCTTCGTAGCTGCCGGTGACGGTGCAACGGTCGAACATGAACTCGCTGTTCAGGTTGGAGTTTGTGCCGCCGTCGAGGCCGATGCCGCGTAGCCATGTGCCGCGCCATTCGCAGTTCGTCCACCCCCAGTCCTGTGCGCCGACCGCCCCGTAGGAGATGAGGCAGGTGGCGGCGGGGTTGGTGGAGCGGAACGACAGGTCGTAGAACCTGACCCCCATCCAGCGGTCCTGGTTGACGAGCATCGGGGCGGCGCCGGTCATGACGATCTCGGTGGACCGTTTCCCGGTGCCGCGGATCGTGAGGCCCTGCGCCCGACCTGGCGCCGGCGTTGTGATCGTGTCGGAGACGGTGTACGAGCCCGCGAGCTGGATCTCGACGGTTGCGACGGGCACGCTCCCGCCAGCATCGCGGCCGAGTCTTCGGTCTACGTCGGCGAACAGTTTCTGGAACGCGCTGGTGGCGTCTTTGCCGAGGGTGGCGCCGTAGTCCTCGGGTCGGAGGATGGCCGGGGTGGGTGTCGACATGTGTCCTCCTGCCGGGAATGGTCTGATCAGCGTGAATCCCGGTGGTGAATCGTGTCAACGATCCGTGCTTGTGGCACCCTCCCCTTCATGGGGGTCTCGTTCGGGGTCGCGGGTGATACGGCGCAGGAGTGCGCGGACGGCTTGGCCCTGCTCGGTCTGCTGCGGCAGTTCGGGGTGGAGGTGACGGTGACCCTCCAGCCGGCACAGGTGGGCGGACCCCGATGGGTGGCGCGCGCGGTACCAACGCGGACGGCCCCGACCGGTGAGGGCCAGGGCCGCGACGGGCGGTAGGTCAGGCGTCGAGCAGGCGGTACGGGAATGGCTCCGTCTCGATATGGACGCCGAAGCTCTTGATCCAGTACCAGTGGAACGGGAAATCTGCGATTCCCAGCTCGCGTAGCGCGATGGCCCGGTGGTGCCCGTCGCCGACGTAGACGTCGGGATAGCGGACAGAGACGCCGAGCTTGATCGGCTTCAGTAGCCCGCGCTTCTTAATCGAGGCCTTCAGTTCGTCGACTCGCTGCCGATCCTTACCGCGGGCGAACTGTCGCTCGGCGTCCGCCCACTTCCGGAACTCGATCGGATGGATCTTCTGGTCGTTCAGCAGCGCGGTCGGCATGCTGCCCAGGTATCTCACAGGCCTCTCCGGTCGGCTTCTCGGGCGGCGTTGCCGAGCATGCGGATCGGGTTGGCGGGTCCGGGCTGCTGTGCGTTCCAGCGGGGTACGCCGGCGGTGTGCGGCCATTCGGCGCGGATGGCGTCGAGGAACATGGTCCGCGCCTGGCCTTCTTGTCCGGGCCCGTCGGCGTAGGTGCGAATGGCGAAGAGCGGGCACATGGCGCTGCCTTCGACGGCGGTGTCTCGGGACCAGCCGCCGGGCTTGGCGATCTGCTGCTGGGCTTGGTGCAGGAGCTGGGCGATCGGCGTCCGGTACGGGCTGGTCTGGGTGGGGAGGATCGGCGGGCCGGTCTCGACGTGGGGGATGTCGATGTGGGCGGTGCGGATCAGGTGGTCGGCGGCGGCCTGGTCGAGGCGTTCGTCCATGGCCAGGCCGCGGAGGGCGAGTCGGTCGTCGAGCGTGATGGGCCGGGTGGCCGGCTTGGTGCCGAGGCGGGTGGCGGCCTGCATCAGAACCACGAGGTCCGCTTGCGGCGGCCGGCCTTCAGGTCGCCGTTGGCCCGGTCCTCCGCCTGGTCGTGCTGGTACTGGATCTCCTTGGGGCTCATCTCGTAGGTGCCGTAAGGGAGTGGGCCGTTCACCCGCGGCCCGGGGTCGGAGGCGTGGGGGATGCCGTGGGGCGGGGTGTCGTGGACTTCGCCCGCCCAGCGGAAGAGGGTCGCTGCGTCGGTGTGCGAGATGGCCTTGCCGTTGACGAAGTGGGCGGACATCTGCCATCCGCCGATCAACGGGTGCTCGCCGGTGCAGGTGTACGAGTTGTAGGTCCTCGGGTGCTCCATGAGGGCCGCGTCGGGTTCCCGCCGGTGATCGGTGATCACGTAGACGGTCTTGCCCTTCCTCAGCCAGTTGAGGAAGTCGCTCTCGTCGCGACGGCGGTTGGCGTTCCAGGTCCTACCCATGGTGATCTCCTTCGTCAGTTGGTTGGCGGGTGGGTGTGTTAGGGGGTGTTCGCGGGTGCCGGGGCCGGGCTGGCGGCGACTTGCGCGTACCAGGCGCCGCCGACGGTTTTGGCGCCGTGCTTCTTCTTCTCGTGGTCGCGAAGCGCCTTGGTGGCTTCCTTGGCGTCGCGGAAGCGGGGCTTCTCCTTGGTGCCGCAGGGGCAGGTCCAGCCGATGAGTCCGCTGGTCTTCTCGGGGCCGAAGCGGGCGGCGATGGCGACCTTGAAGCGGCTGACCTTCTGGACCTTCGGTTTGGTGGGGCAGGGCTTGGAGCCGGTGAAGCTGCCGTCTTTGTCCTTGGTGAAGATCTGGCCGTTGCCCTGGCAGGTGGGACAGCCTTCGTGGGTGATGCGGAGGATGGCGGCGTCACGGCGGCTGGTGGCGGTGGCCATGTGGGTCTTGGCGTGGCGGGCGGCGCGGAGGGCCATCCAGGCGCCGGCTCGGTCGATGAGGCTGCCGCCCTTGCGGGTCCGGGTTGGGGCCTTGCGGGGGGCGAGCTTCTTGCGGCGGGCGGTGGTCCGTTTGCGGGTGGTGGGCTTCTTCGGGGCGGTCTTGGTGGGCACGGCTACTCCCCCTCGCTTGAACGGTGCATATGTGGATCAATAGGGCGGCACAGGGTCGGCGTAACCCCGGCGGGAGCCCGGCAGACACCCGGCGGCCTGCGCCGATGCCTCGAACTCCGCCGGGGGCGTGCCGGGTCTACGCCGGGGGCGTGCCGGGGTTCTGTCGGGTCTTCGCCGGGTCTAGGAGGCCCGCGGCGGCCCGCTCGACGGAGGTCCGGTGCCAGCCGCGGAGGTACTTGCCCTCGGGGCAGTCCTCGCGGCCGGCCTTGGCGTCGGGGGCGTGCTTGCGGAGGCGGTTGGACAGAGCGGTGGCGTCCACGTCGTCGAATCCGGCGGCCGACAGGGCGGGCAAGATCGCCTCGTTTGTCGGCAGGTAGTCCCGCTGCGCCGACTCGAATGCTTGCAGGAGCGCGAGGATCAGAGTCGCGTCGGCATGGCTGGACTGGCTGAGGCGGCTGAGGAGGTTTCCGCGCTGCCCGGCGCGGGAGAGCGTGCCGCCGGCCTTGAGGAGGGTGTCTGTGTCCATGACGGGCATTCCGGCTGCCAGGCGTTCGGCGGCGGCGGAGACGATCTGGTCGCGCGTGTACTTGTTGAACTGGTAGCGGATCGCGCGATTGAACGGCCCGCCCATGATCATGGCTTGGCCTGCGTCGTTGTCGACGGGGCCGACGGCGGGCTTCATGCGGTCGGGCCGCCAGCCCAGGGCGCCAGCTCCGGGTCCGAAGGCGATCTTTACGTCTTCGAAGCGGCAGGCCATGAGAACCCGGTAGGCAATGATCATTGCTACGGCGTCACCGAGAGCGTCTGCGGTGGCTTCCTGACCGGCCATGATCAGGTAGATGCCATATTGGCGCCCCGTCCGCAGGATCTTGATGGCCAGCTCCTTGCCGCGCGGGCTGAGCTGGATGAACTCGTCGATGTTGATGTACAGGTTGGGGTGCTTCTCGCTGGCGTGCCACCGGTCGCCCATGCCAAGGCTCGCCATGAGGTGGCGGCGGGCGGAGACGTAGGAGAGTGCCTCTTCGAGGGCTTCCTCGCACTCCTCGGGGGTGCGGGCCACGCGGGCCATGAGCTGGCCGAACTCGGACAGTCCGCCCTTGATCGGGTCGAGGTCCCAGACGACTGCGTCACGGCAGGCAGTGAGGGCTTCGTTGAACGTGCGGAGCGCCCCGAGGGTCTTTCCGGCCCCCATGGCGCCGACGATCAGCGCGCAGAAGCCATCGAGGGTCAGTTCGAGGAGACTGCCATCCATGGCGCGGCCCATGATGATCACGTCGTGAACGGACAGGGACCGCGGGGCGTGAACGGCAGGGGCGGGCATGTCGGCGAACGGGTTGCGCTGGACGAGGCGGACGATGATGCGGGACTTGTCGCTTGTGTCGGGTTCGATCATGAAGCCGCCGTCGGGGAGCCCCATGTGGGATTCCATCTGGTCCGCCGCGGCCTGAACCTTGCCAGGCGTGGCGCCTTTCAGGATGACCTCGATCTCCCAGCCCCAGGGGTGGCGGGCGATCGTCTTGACGTCCCGGTAGTCGGCGCCCTCGGCATACAGGGCGCGGGCGAGGCAGTCGGCGGCCTGGTCCCCCGAGTTCACCCAGGAGATCGGGTAGGGGTCCTCGTTGTCCGGGTCGTCCATGTCGGCGACCGGCTGCTGGGGGGCGATCTCGGGGGCCTTCGCCCGGTACCGGCCGTAAGCCGTGACGGCCGCGACGGCGCCGGCCAGTTCAAGGCCGGGGAGGACTGGCAGGGCGTAGCTGGCGGGGATGTCGGCCCAGGCGGTGATCGCCCACCATCCGAGCAGATCGACACCCGCAGCAACGAACGGGGCGATCCCCAGGAACTTCCAGCGCGAGTGCCGAGTGCGGGTCACGCTGTGCCAGTCGGAGCCGGACGTCATGCCGCCGAGGACGGCCTGGTGGTCGTAGCCGCGAACGTACCGCCAGCCCAGGATGCAGCTGGCTTTGAAGCCGGTTCCAAACCATCGGGCCCCGGTCCAGCCGGCTCGGGCGGTGATCCCGATGGCCTTGCCGGTGGCCGCGGCGACGACCATCGCGGCACTGCCCGCGCGGTACAGGACGGGCTCATAGTTGGGGCGGATTTCAAGAACGCCGGGCGCGATGTCGTCGGCCTCATCGGCGGTCAGCTGGGAGGCGGCGAGCTGGCCGGGGATGACCTTGGACACGTCCCAGTCTGCGGGGGTGGTGTCGACGCTCACGACTGCTCCTCGGAGGCGGGGTTCTGCAGGGCAGCGAGGGACGCGACGGTGCGCGCGGCGATGCTGTACGGAGGGGTGTCATTGGGCACGCGACGGGGCGGCGTACCCCCGTTGAAACGCCTTCCGTCGAGGGCTTCAGCGGCCTTCTCGCGGCTGGGGGGCATTTGGGATTCGACGTGCGACAACGTGCCCTCGGAGGCGGCCTTCATCTCGGCCGCGGCGGCCTTACTGCTGGCCTCCAGCTCGGGCCAGATGCCGACAATCTTGGAGCCGGTCACCCGGTGCCAGGCTTCGCTCCAGATCTGGTCGGTGACGAACTCCAGACCGCGGGCCGAACGCATGGCCTCAGCGACATCCCAGACCTTCGGGTGGGCGCTCTGGCGGTCGGCGTCCTTGCGCTTCTGCTCGGCCGCCGCGCGGGCCTCGGCCCGCTCCCGATCGGTGCGTCGGGACTCCTCAGCCGACTGCTTCTCGCGCGCCGCTTCTGCGGCCTCCCTCGCCGCCTTAGCTGCAGCCTTCTTCGCGTCGCGGCGCTCCCGGTAGGAAGGAATGCCGTCGCGCTTCTGGGCGATGCCGTGCTCGTAGGCCATGAGGACGACCGGGCCGCCGAGGGAGGCGAGGGCGCCTACGATGCCGGCCTCGATTCCGATGCTCGGGTCGGTGTTACCGTGCCACAGGTTCACCCCGGCGGCGATCAGTGCGGCGGCCATGATGCCGATGCGGTAGGGCAGGACGTCCCTGCGGTGGGCAATGGCCCAGGCGCCACCGAAGGCGAGCACGAGAGCGAGGCCTTCGAGGAGCACGGGTGCGGCCACCATGAACGGCTTGTCGTCGCTGTAGAACGCCTTGAGCTGAAGAGGCAGAGCGATGATCAGGCTGGTGAGGTAGATACCCCGGGCCGACCACTTCCAGGTCGCCTCGGTGCGCTGTTCTTCCCGCTCCCGGGTGTACTCGTCCTCGATCTCGGCGTCGGCGAGTCGCTTCGTCTTGGCTGCAGCGGCTTCCGAGGAGGCGGCAGAGGCCATCGCCTTGGCCACCCTTTCCGCCTGGATCGCCCGGTCGGCCTCCAGCTTCATTGCGGCGCGCTCGTTGAGGATGCGCTGCTTCTCGGCTTCCTCGCGGGCGGTGGCCTCGGCCGCCTTGGCTTCGCCTTCGGCCTTGATGCACAGCGCCTTGGCTTCAGCCTCGGCCTGCGTCCGGATGGCCTCGGCCTTGGCGAGGGCGATCGGGTCGAACCGCGGTTCTGCGGTGATGGGCCGGCCGTTGACGTGGTCGAGCTGGGCGGTCATGACGACTGTCCTTCCTTGGTGCGGTTCCATCCCTTGTGGAACTCGGCGATGAATGCGTCGGTCAGATGGGCGCCGAGCGTGGCGCCGACGGAGGGGAGACCGGTTCGGATCGAGATCTCCAACTCGGTGCGGACGGCCCAGGTGGCGAGGATGTTGATGATGGGGCGGAGGCAGCGGATGACGAGTACGAGCAGTCCCAGCAGGAGCAGCGCGGCGCCGACGAGGAGGCGGGCCATACACACCCGGACCCAGCGGCCGGCCCGGCGCCAGCGCGACGGCTGCGCAGTGATCAGATAGGCGTGCATGCGGCCCTCCCGGGCTCTGTACGGCTACTCAGCCGAGTTCGGAGGTGTCCCAGCCCTTGCAGGTCGGCCGGCACGGCTCCCAGTAACAGCTGGGAGACGCCGAGCACTGCTTGTCACTGGGGCGATCGGGATCGATCGGGCTAGACGGCTTCGGGGTGGGGGTGGCGGGGGTCTTGGTCGGGCGGCGGAAGATGGGCATGGCGAAGCTCCTCGTGTCGCGGGGCGGGGTGGTGGTGCTGACGGATCTCCAGGCCGCCCGTTCGAGACGGGCGGCGAGGGCTACGGTCAGCTGCGCAGGTAGCGGGGGCGGCACTGCCCCGGATTGGGTGCGGGGCGCCCGGACTTGAGTCCGGCCTTATGCCATTCGCGGTGCTCGTCGGCCAACCTGCGGACGATCTCCTCGTTGGGGGCGCTGCCTCGCGATTCAAGGTCGAGCGTCCCTACGAGGTGGCACTGGGAGCAGTAGACGTCGAAAGTGGTGCGGCCGAAGTTGGTGTTGGTGCGCATTGTGACGGTCGCGCCGCGGAAGATGCGGTCGTCCTGGTGGTTGCGTAAGAAGCCCATGATTCTCCTTAGTCAGCGGCGCCCGGCCGACTCGTGCAGGCGGGCCTTCTCCTCGATCTCGGCCCTCTGCGGGATCGCTCGGCCATGGGCTCCGCAGGTACAGCGGAAGTTCCAGTTGCCGAAGCCGACGTCGTACACGGTCGTCTTGCACGTGCGGCGGAACAGGGACACGTCGTCTCCATGGGTGTCAGTGGGCCGGGTCTGTCCCGGCTCCCCTCACCGCAGGTACGGGACCTGCGGATCGGGCAGCCGGTCAGCGGCGGTTGTCGCGGCCTGCGAGGTGGGCGTTGGCGAGAGCCGCGACAGCGTTCTTGGGGTCCTCGGCCACCGCCTTCTTGAACTGGCGGTACGCCTCGCTGTCGTCGCCGTTCTCGGACGCGGCTGCGGACTGGTCGGCATGGTGCTGAGTGCGGGGGTTGAAGCGGGCCATCAGGATCTCCTTGTCTGGGCCGGGGCTGTCCCGGGCTCCCCTCACCGCCCGCACCTGTCGGACGGATCGGGCAACCGGTCAGCGCTGGCCGCGCGGGTCGTTACGCCAGGCCTCTTCGTCGAGTTCCCGGTGCAGGAGCTCGCCGACGACCTTGTTCGCGGCCTTCATGCCGCGCTCACCTCCGACCTTCAGGCCGGCGTAGACGACAGTGGCGGCGACCGTGTCGGCCGCGTTGGACAGCTTCTTGCCGAGCTTGGACATGCGGGTCTCTCCTTCAGCGGATCTCTCGGGCGAGGACTTCGAGTGCCTGGGCCTCGCGCTCGTCCTTGTCGTGGATGTGGTTGAGCTTCCAGGCGCCGCGCCAGGACATGGACTCGATGCCGTAGTTGTTGCGGAGCGCCTGCATGGCGTTCTCCCGCTTGCCGGGGCGCCCGTACTGGACGGCGTGCACCAGCTCGTGGACGACGGTTTCGACGAGGTTCGCCGGGTCGTCGCAGACCTTGGCGTTGATGATGACGAGGACGCCGGTCGGGCTGAGAGTCGTAGCCCCGTAGACCCTTGGGTTGCTGCGCCGGTTCGGGAGCCGGCTGGTACCCAGTGCGGCCTGCTGGCCTTCGACGAGGGCCTGCAGGTACCGCTTGCCGTCGACTACCTGGATGCGCGTGGCGGGCATCCGTTCCCGCATCCGCTGTTGCACGAGGGTGGCGGCCTGGTCGGCGACCCGTTCGACGAGGCGGAGCGTTTTGCCGTACCGGGCTGATAACTGGTAGCCGGAGATGTCCATCAGGCGGCTGGCTGGCTGCGGAGGGCGTCGAGCTGGCCGACGAGGTCCCCGCCGTGCTTGGTGTCGAGCTGCTCGGCGCGGCGGCGGATGATCCGCATGCCGTCCCAGTCGCGGGCCAGGCCGGCGGTCAGGTAGTCGGCGATCGCGGCGGCGTGGATGGAGGCCAGGGCGTCCTCGACGGTGGCCGAGCGGCGGCGGGCGGTCAGGCTGGTGACGGTGGCGTTCATGGCGGTGGTCCTTCCGGTGGTCAGGCGGGATGGCTAGGGGTGGATGAGCCGGATGCGGCCGCCTCGGGCGGCGATGCTCAGCTCGCAGGTGTCGCACTCCCAGTCAGCGGCACCGGGTCCGATCCGGCGGTGCCGCATCTGGCAGCGGCAGCAGATGATCGGGGCGGAGGCGTCGATGGGCTGGTTGGGGCGGAGTTTGTCGGCCTGCGCTGCGGCAGCGGGCATGGTCAGCGCTCTTTGTTGGCGAGGGGGACGGTGAGGTTGGCGTCGAGGAGTTCGGCGAGCTCACTGCCGTCGGTGGTGCGGGTCTCGTATCGGGCGGTGACCTCGGCGACGATCCGGGACGCGGTGTCGGCGTTTCCGGCGTTCCGGGCGGCGATGTAGGCCTGGACGGACTCGTGCTTGGGCATGACGACTCCTCGTCAGACGGTGGGCTTGGGCATGGCGCGGCAGGTCTCGGCGTGGGACTGGGCCTGCTCCCGGCCGTATTCCTCCCGCGTCCACTTGATGGAGTGGTCGCAGCCGGTGCAGTGGCCGCCGTCGATGTAGGCGGGGTCGCCACCGGCGCTCCTGATCAGGTCGACGGTCGCGCCGGCGACGGTCTGGTAGCGGGCGATGACGCCCTTCGGCCAGGCGGCGGCGAAGGCGGTCTGGGTGTTCTTACGCATGGCTGTGCTCCTCGTTGGTCAGGCGGGAGGGGTGGAGTTCAGCGGGTTTCGAGGGCGGCGGCGCGTTCGTCGCAGTCGTCGGCCCTGTCGCGGAACTGCTCGGCGAGCCGGAGACGGCCGGTCTTCTCGTGCTGGTCGGCGATCTCGCGGTACTGGGCGGCCTCGGCCCGGTACGCCTCGGGGGTCGCGTGCTGCATGGGGGCTCCTCAGCTGCGGTGGGTGTGCTGCTGGCCGGTGCCGAGCTGCGCGGTGGCGTTGCGGGCGTCGGCCTGCGCCTGGGCGGCCTGGGCCGGGCTGCGGAGGTCCTGCGCGCAGGCGGCGGGGGTCGCGGGGGCGTCGGCGATGCTGTTGGGCTGCGGGGCGGCCATCAGGCGGCGCTCGGCTTGTGGCGCAGGAAGTCCCCGCGGAGTCCGTCGGCCTGGGCGGCGCAAGCCTCGGCCTCGACGATGTCGCCGGCGTTACGGGCGTCCGCGGCCAGCTGCTCGAAGAGAGTTGCGGCCTGCGCCGCATGGTCGGCGGCGGTCATCGACGGCTGCTCGACGACGAGCGGGCCGGCGCCGCGCTTGATCCCCGCGGCGATCAGTCGCCGGGCCGGGGTGCTGTCGTTACTGCGCATAGCGCAAGTACGATTCGTCATGTCTGGTCCCCTGGTGAAGTCAGTGGTCCGGATGTAGCGGCCCCGTGGTGAGACACGGGGGCCGTTATGGGCTGGTCTGCGATGTAGGAGTCGCGGGCCAGCCCTTCTGTCGTCTAGGGGCGGACGGCTCGACGGACTGGGTCCGGTAGGAGTGAGCCGCGCTCCCCACGTCCATCAAGGTAGAGCTTGACGAATCGGATGTCAAGCCTCACCTTGATGCAGCCCGGAATGCCCCTTACTCTCAGCACATGAACCCCTCACTGGAGGCCGCCGCCGACAACATCCGCGACACCCTCGACGCCATCACCGACCCGTCCCTCCGCTACGAAGGGCTCGTCACGCTGGAAGCGCTCATCACCACAGCGATCCAGGAGGCCCGCAGAAAGATCGCTCACGATCTACACGCGGAGGGTCGGTCGTGGCGCAAGGTCGGGGAGGTGATGGGAGGTGTTAGCCCGCAGCGGGCGCATCAGATTTCCCGCGGCAAGTAGCGAGAGAAGCCCCCGCCACCGAGATGGCAGCGGGGGCTTCGTCATGCCGCGGCGACCCTGCGTGCTGCGTCGTCGCCGAGTTCCTGGCCGGTGTAGCTGGTCCCGCAGGAGCTGCACCGCGTGTACAGGTCGTGATCAGTCCGGGTGAGCGTCATGAGGTCGCAGCGGGGGCAGGGCCGGGTGACTGCGTGCGTCTGCGGCTGGAGGCGGGTGATGCCCCAGATGGTCCGCATGGCGTCGTGGATCTCGTCTCGCATTTCGCGGACCCAGGTCTGCTGCGAGGCCCAGCCAATGTGGAGCGTCAGCCAGGCAGCGAGCGCGATTTCTGTTGTCGCCTTCGGGGGCGCAGCGGGCCGCTTTTCGATGACGACCCGCACCCAGCCGGCGAGGACGCCAGCGATGGGAATGTCGCCGCACTGGTCCTCGATGTGCTCCCGGATAGGGCCTGCTGCGGCGGGGCCGGTCAGGTTGAGGGTGTCGATCCGGCCGGGCAGCGGCGGGGTCTTGGTCCCGGACCGGCCTCCGGCGCCGCAGACCTCCCGCTGCATGCTGCCTTCCCGGAGGACGATCATCAGGTTGGGGATGGACTTCAGCCAGGCTCGGAGCTGCCAGACGCAGGGGTCGCAGAGCAGCTGTCGGGCGGCTATCTCGTGGTCGCGGAGTTCGCGGGTGCAGGTGCTGGCGATGCAGGTGTCCACGGCTGTGCTCCTCGTGCTGGCGGTGCGGCAGGTCAGGTGGTGGGGCGGTGCAGCGTGCGAACGTGTCCGGCGGCGGCGAGGAAGCCGGCGCCCAGGTCGCGGTGCCCGTCGGCGAGTTCGGGGTGGGGTGTCATGGCCGCGGCCTTGTCGTGCTGCTCGGCCTGCCCCCGGAGCTCGGCGGCGACGAGGCGCAGGGTGACGTTGAGTACGGCGTCGACGAGCTGGGCTTGTCCGGCGGGTGGGAGCCACCACTGGCCGTCGCGGATGGCTGCCTGGGCGGCGGTCAGGGCCTGGTCGCGGAGGTCGGTCACGGGGTCGGCTCCTCGGGGTTGAGGGCGGCGCGGATGCGGTCGCGGAGGTCGCCGGGTGGGATGTGGTCGACGGATTGGGCGAGGAGACCGAAGGTGTAGCCCCATTTCTTCGCTGTGTCGGATGCGCGCCGTTCGGCCTGTTCGGCCTGCTCCCGCAGTTGCTCGATTCGGTCGCCGTAGCGGGCGCACATCTCGGCGAGTTCGATCTCGTCGCAGTTGTTCAGGTAGAGGCGGGCCTGGTCGCTCAGGTCGTCGTAGCGGCTCATGACGTCGACTCCTGTCCGTTGAGCGCCTTCCGAAGGTCGGTGGCCAAGCTCTGGTAGAGGCTGCGGTCGGGGCGGCTGGCGGTCAGGTCGGTGAACTCGTCGAGCCGGTCGAGGTACGCCTGGACTCGGCCGAGTGCGGCCTGCTCTCGTCCGGCCTGTTCGGCCATGGCTACGTGGGCGCGCTTCAGGGCGGCGAGGCTGGCTTCGGCGGCGTCGGCCCGCTGTCGCTGCTGCTCGTACTGGTCGGCGGTGGGTCCAGCGTCGCCGCGGCCGCAGTCCGGGCAGTAGCCGTTGGCGATGGCTGTCGCGGTAGCGTGCTGGGATTCCTCGTAGTCGCAGCGCCAGCACTGGTTCTCGTCGGTGCATTCGGGTTCGGGGCAGCGTTCGGCGCGCGGCCGGAGAGGTTCGAGCTGGTCGTTCACAGGACGTCTCCCAAGATCGTCAGGGTGTGGATGGTGACCTCGCCGACGTAGCTGGCCCGGCCGGGCGCCCGTCCGTGGTCGCCGGGGATGATGCGGGGCCGGTCGGTGGTCTCGTCGAGGCCGTGGCCGTACCGGGTTTCGGCGCAGTGATCGGGGGCCGGGCTGGTGTCGCAGGGCTCGATGTCCCAGCCCGGCCACGACAGTTCGAGCTGGCCGGTCACCGGTCTCGCCAGTTCAGGTAGAGCATCGAGACCAGGACGCCGACTGCGAGGGCCGCGAGCAGCCAGTCGAGCGCGTAGGCGATGGCGATCGTCACCGGCTGCTCCCTTCGCTGCCGAGCGCGGCCATCTGGTCCCGGTTGCTCCACGGCGGTTCGGCGTTCTGCTGCCACCAGTGCCCGGCCTTCGGATCCCAGTGCTTCCATTCGGGGTGGGGTCCGGCGAGGAGTCCGCAGGTCCAGTCACCGCGCCGGTCGTCGCAGGTCTGAAGCTCGGGGGCCGGTTCGGGTTCGGGGACGTCGCGGTGCGGCTTGGCGCCGGGGGTGGCATCGGTCCACCGGAGCGTGGTGCCGCCGACCGTCGGCCCACGGTGCCAGTCGTCATGCCGGGCGGTGAGGGTGCAGTGGTGGAGGCGGGCGGTGAGCGTGTCGTCGAGGCTCGCAGTGCAGATCATCGGGAGCTCCCGTCGGGCTGGGTGACGAGCAGGCCGAGCTTGTCGAGCTCCCGGACGACGCTGGCGATGACCGAGTCGTAGAAGGAGCCCAGGGTGCAGGTTCCAGCGCATCCGCAGGTTTCACAGCAGGCGGTGTGGGCGTGGGGGTGGCCGAGGATGTTCCGCCACTCCCCGTAGTTGCGGTTCGGGAACCAGGACAGTTCCTCGTCGTCCGGCCACAGGATCATGGTGGAGGTCGGCAGTTGGTCGATGAGGGCGTCGCGTTCTTCCTCGGTCATCGGTCTCTCCGGTGTCGTGGCTGCCCGGCTGCGGGCTTGTCGGGTGCGGGCGGGGTGTCGGGGATGTCGGAGCCCCAGTAGGCGGCGTGGGGGTCCGTCTGGCGGGTCTGACGGTCCTGCTCCTCGCCGTGGCGGAGGACTCGGCTCATGGCGATCGCGGCGAGGACGATGACCAGGACGGTGGACCCGGCCCACGCCCAGCCGTTCACCGCGGGTCCTCGGGCGGCCAGTCGCCTGCGAGTCGGATGGCCGGGCTGCGCGGAGGCGGCGGGTCGTTGCGGGTCCGCCAGGCGTGCCAGCCCTTCACGGGGTGGGTCATCAGCCAGCCGATGTTCTCGGCGGAGCGGATCGTCCAGACCGCGGCGTAGCGGATGCCGGTGGGTCGCTGGCCGTACTGCTGCCAGTGGGCCCAGTCGGAGGCGCGGTGCGCGGGCCGGGCGCGGCCGGTGAGGTAGCCGAGGGTGAGGCCGCCGGCGATGAGGAGCAGGGTCAGCACGGCTACACCTCGGGCGTCTGGAAGTGGCCGCAGGCGCAGCGAGGGACAGTGCAGCCGGCCTTGTTGTCGTGCCAGTTGAGGGTGTGCTCGCAGGCGTCGCAGGGGGTCGACAGGTAGGCGGCCATCGTCGGCGGGCGGGCCGCCTCGGGCGCGGGCTGCTGGCTCATGCTCCGGCCCCCTCGGCGGCTTCGGCTGCCGGACGCTGGTCGGTTGGGCAGCCGCAGCCCCAGTTGTGGCTCTCCGGGGTCGGGCAGTGGACGTCGTGCTCGATGCCGACCTCGCAGGACGGGCAGTCGCGGGCGGGCGGGTCGATGCTGAGCGCGCCCAGGACGGCGTTCAGCACGGTGTCGGCGTCCGGGAATGCCTGCCATTCGAGGCCATCGATGGCGTGCCAGGCCCGGCTGTGCTCCAGCTCGGTGAGACGACGGCGCGGGGCGAGCTGGGGGTGGACGGACGCCCAGGCCTTGTAGGCGATGATCGCGGCGACAGCAGACGACTCGGTCGGGCAGCTCCGAGGGTTGTTGTACGGGCAGTCGGGCTCCATGGCGAAGTGGACGGCGCGGGACGGGTCGATGAGGTTGAACGGCCAAGACGGCTGCTGGTCGGTCACGGTGGGCTCCTGGTGGCTCGGGTGAGGCCGGTCGTCCCGGGCTGCGGGACGACCGGCGGGCGGGGTCAGAGCGTGTCGATGGCGTACTGCACGGCCGCCGCGATCTCGTCGGCCTCATCGGCGGCGTTCTGCTGCGCCTCGGTGCAGCCGGGGCAGAGCAGGCGGCCGGTACCGCCGGTGTCGCGAGTCCAGCCCCAGCCGCGCGCCCAGGTGCGGGCCTGCTCGGGGGACTCGAAGTAGATGCCGCCGTCACCATCGACGTCCGCGAGGTAGCCGCACTCGGGGTCGTCGCAGGTGAGCGTGTAGAGCGGTGTGGAGACGAGGTTGATTGGCACGGTGTGCTCCTGGGCTGGTTGGTGGGGTGCCGGCCCGCGGGGTGCGGGCCGGCCGTGGGACGGGTCAGGCGGACGGGCGGGCAGCCGCGCGAAGCCGGGCGAACAGGGCGGCGGCTTCGACCGGGTAGGAGTCGGTGCCGTCGTCCTCGCTGCACTCGGTCGCCTTGTGCAGGTCGTAGTCGAAGTGGGCGAGCCAGCCGCGGAGGGCGGTCTCAAGGTCGGCGACGGTGACGGTGATGCGCTCGGGCATGGCGGGTCTCCTTCGGTGTGCGCGAGCCGGCACGAACCGGATCGGCGGGGAGGGCTGTGGGCGGGAGTTGGCGTTTGCGGGCCGCTGGTGGCGCCTCTGGCGGCCTCGGGGGTTCGGGTCGGCGTCTGTGGACCCCGACGGCGCCTCAGGGGCTCTCAGGCGCCTTCCGGGACTTCGGGTACCGCTTCCGGTGCTCCGCCTCCCCCTCCGGGCATCCCAGGCGGCACAGCTTCGGGTCCTCGCCGCGGCGGCGGTGGGCCTCGTAGCCGGCGTGGTCGCCATGGGTACGGCGGCGGCCGTCGAGGTAGCCGGCATGGCAGGCGAGGAAGACGGCGTTCGGCATGTTGACCGCGCCGAGCTTCCGGAAGACCTCGGTCATCAACTTGCCGACGCTCTTCCCGTCGATGCCGAGCGAGCGGCCGATGGCGGCCTGGGTTGCTCCGCCCGCCGCCAGTTGGAGCGCGGTCAGTTGGTGCTCGGTGAGGGGCCGCTTGCTGGGGCCCCGTCGGGACGTCGCCTGCATCACCCCCGCCTCCGGTACCGCTCGGCCACCGGCGTCCCGGTCGCGTCGAGGTGCCCGTCGGCGGTCGCGAGGAGAAGCAGGGCCCGCTGGATCACGTCGGCCGGGGGTTCGAGGCGGTAGCAGCGGCGGAGGATCGCCGCCGACCGGTCGGTCACGACCAGCCGCAGAGGGCGGGCGGGGAGGGGGCTGGGCATCGTGGGCTCCGTTCGTGAGAGGCTCTTCGGGCGCCCGCCTCGCTAGCTCCGAGGCGGGCGTCCTGCGTGGTCGGCTGGTTGCCTGTCAGCCGATGGGTGCGGGCGGTCAGGCGGCGGGGGCGTCGGTGGTCCAGACGATGGGCTCGTCGCCGACGCCGGCGGGCGCGCAGCAGAGGCACCACTCGCAGTTGCAGGAGTGCTCGGCGTAGTCCGTGGCGGCGGTGTTGAAGTCGAGGTCCGGGTCGGCGACCCGGCCGGGCCAGAGGTTGGCCGCAAGCTCGGCCTCGACCTTGGCGCGGATCTCACGGAGCGCCTTCTCCGCCATCCCGAGCCGGTACTCGACGATGTCGGGGTGCTCTTTGAGGTAGCCGCGGACCTGTACGTCGGCCCAGTCGGTGACGAGCATGTGAGCGGCTGCGGTCAGGTCGTGCATGTGAATGTCGATGTCGCTCATCAGGCGGCCTTTCGGGTCGGGTATGCGGAGATGAGTCGGGCGGTGGCCCAGCGGTGGCCGCAGCGGCAGATGTAGCCGTGGGCGATGTGCAGGCCGCGGCGGCGTTCCTTCGCGGCCGGTATGCCGCGGGTGAGGCAGCTCGGGCAGGTGTCGGTGGTGATCACCAGATGGCTCCTGTGGGTGAGTAGCCGGTGAACTGGTCGGCATCCATGGGCCGGTATGTCTCCCAGGGCCACTTCTCGCCCTGCTTGATGAAGGCGGGCCAGTCGCGTTCGTCGCGCATGCCGCGCCAGGGGACGACGCGCCGGCCGCGGCAGCCTTCGGTGTTCGCCGCGGACTTCTCGTCCTCGACGGGGCGGAGGCCGAAGCCGAACTCGGGCCAACGCATCCACAGGGAGGAGCCGAGGGGGCGGAGGTTGCGGTGCTGGCCCATGCCGTTGTGGTGGGGGGCGTGGGCTTCGAGGAGTACGGCGCAGCCGGCGGTGGAGCGGGCCTCGTCGATGACGACGGAGACTTTGCGGGCGAGTTCCTCGGAGTTCGGGTCGCCGGCGTGGAGGCGGTAGACGGGCCCGATGATCAGAACGTCGGGCTTGATCTTCTCGACGCGGCGCATCATCCACGCCCGGTCTCGGGGCTGGGTGAGGTCGAGACCTTCGGGCCGGCACTCGATGTGGAACATGCCACGGCGGACAGGCTGCTCGATGTGATCAGCGGCGGCCAGCAGGGGCCGGTACTTGCGGCGGGACGCGGGCGCGCTGTTCTCGCAGTCGAGGGTGAGGACCTTGACCGGGTCAATCATCTCGAAGGTCCGAAACGGGTGGATGCCGGCGGCGAGGGTGACGGACATCTGCCGGAGCAGTGTCGACTTGCCGCCGCCCTCGGATGCGGTGAGGATCAGCCGGTCCATCCGCTCCAGGAGGCCGGGGACGATCCAGTTGAACGTGTCCTCATGTTCGACAAAGTCGAGGATGTCCTCGGTTGGCAGGTCCTCGGCGGCCATCCCTTGGTCGCGGAGGTCGCGGGCTTCCTTGACGGCGTGCTCGACGAGGTCGCTGGTGGCGGTCTCGGTGTTGAAGCCCCTCTCGGCGAGGGTGGTGCCGTGCTTGATGAGCTCGCGGCGAACGGCCCGGTCGTGGACGATCTCGGCGTAGTCGCCAGGGTTGGTGGCGTAGGGGCACTGCTGGAGGATCCAGTGGAGGTAGCCGGGGCCGCCGATGGCGCTGAGCTTGCCGGCATCGGCGAGGTGCTTATTGAGGGTGATCGGGTCGATGGCCCGGTTCGCGGACTGCATCTCGCTGATGCCCTGGAAGACGGTGGCGTTGACGGGCCGGTAGAACGCGGCCGGGGTTAGGATTTCCAGGGCGGTCTTCACGGCCTGCTTGCCCTGCATGCAGGCGGCGAGGACGTACAGCTCGGCGCCCTCGTCCTGCGGGGGCACCCGCTCGAAGGCGGCCGCCGGGTAGTCGGCGGGCGGGCCGATTTCGATGGTCACTAGTAGATCCCCTTGTCTGCGTAGGACTCGCCGGAGACGGCGCGGAGATTCGGGCGGTGCGCACGCTTCGCCTCGAAGTCGGCGGCGTCGCGCATCCACTTCTGCCAAGCGGCGTGCCAGTTGGTTTTGCGGCGGCCTTCGCTTCGCCAGTAGTCGATGAACTTGTCGGTCTCGAAGGCCGGGTCGACGGCGGGCCCGAAGGTCTTCTGGGACCAGCGGCGCATGGCGTCGTTGAGGTGGAAGTCGTCGGGGAGAGCGTGGAGACCTTCGCGGCTGCTGCCGCTGCTGGGTCCGCTGCCCGCGCCCCTCTCTTCAGTACTTGGGTTCTTCTTTTGGTTTGGGTGACGTGGACGTCCCCCCTCCTGGGACGTGGGCGTCACCCCATCAGTGACGTCCACGTCAGGGGTGACGTCCACGTCAGGGGTGACGTGGACGTCACCCGCTCCCGGCCCCGAGAACTCGTCTGAGCTGGGCTTCTTGCGCCCGCCCCTGCGACGGGATGACGCCAGCGTCACCCGTGACGCCAGCGTCACCTCATCCCGCCCCGCGCGGCCCCCCGGAACGACCCGCTCGACAGCCAAGTCGTAGACCTCGGGACGCTTTCCCTCCGGGAGATGAGCCGCCTTCGACTGGTCGCCCAGCCGGATCAACTGGAGCTCCCGGAGCTCCTTCAGGTCGCGCCGTACAGATCGCTCGGCCTTGCAGGCATAGGCAGCGAGACGAGCGACGGAGGGGTACGCGCCGCGGCCTGCCCTATCGGCGTGCCGAGCGAGTCCGCTCAGCGTGGCGATCAGCTGAGACGGCATCGGCGGGGCGTATTCGAGCGCCCAGTCCATGGCCTCTTTGCTCACGGCGTCTTCTCTCTGGCTGGCTGGTGCGGGTGGTGGTGCCGCTAGGCGGCGGTGGCGGCCTTGCGGGCGTAGTCGATGGCGTGCTGCAAGGCGTCCTTGGTCACGCCGAGCCGGTCTGCGGCCTGCTGGCGGGTGTGACCGAGCCGCTCAAGTTCGAGGCCGTTCTCGGCGAGCACCGCGTACCGCGGCGGCTCCTTCACGGCGGGGGTGAAGTCCGGGTTGTCGTAGTCGTCGTCGTCCCAGTACGCGGTGCCTGCCCAGCCGTTGCGGGCCGCTCGCTTCCGGGCCGAGGTGATGGCGCCCCGGTTGCCCTGGGGCTCGGTGCGCTGCAGGTCGTGGCACAGGCGCCGGACTGAAGCCGCGGTGAACAGGCGCACCGTGTCGCCGGCGTCGCCTCGGAGGAAGTACGAGACGTAGCCCTGGCCGGTGCCCATGCGCTTCTCAAGGACGCATGCGGGCCAGCCGTCAGCCGTCAGGGCCTGGAGGCGGCGGGTGGTCCCGAGGCTGGGGACGAAGGCGCCGTTGCGGGTCGGTTCGCCCGCGGCCTCTGGGACCGGGACGGCGAGGATCCGCGCTGCGGTGAAGTGACGGATCGGCTTACCAGTGCGGATGATGAAGTTGAGGCGACCGGACTTGAGGTCTGCCGCGGTGTCGATCTCCGCGTCGGTCATGCCTGCCGCGCGCAGGGCCCAGATCCGTGCGATCGTCGGCCCGGCCGGTACGAGCGAGCTGCGGCCGATGCTGCGGAGGTACTCCCACTTCTTCGCTTCGGCGGTGGCGGCGCTGGTGCAGGGCGGGCAGGTGCAGCCGCGGCGGTAGCGTCGGACGTCGCCGTGGTCGGGAAGGGGGCCGGGCTGTCGGACTCGCTGTGTGGCGGTTGTCATCGGGATTCCTCCGTCCTCTGCTGCGGGATGAAGATCAGTTCGGCGGTGATGCGGTCGTCGCTGTACGGGTCGCCCGCTTCGGTTTCGATGGCGGGTTCGCGGCGCTGGCGCCAAGAGGAGACGTCGGCGCGGACGTCGTCCTCGCTGCGGGTCGATTCCTGCCAGGTGGCCCGGTAGCCGCGGGAGTCGTCGCTGCGGTTCCAGTGCCAGGCAGCGGCGGCGATCAGCCCGCAGACCGCGAAGATCAGGAACCATTCCCAGGGGCCCATCACGCGGCGGCCCTCCTGGCTGCCGCGGTGCCCTTCCAGGTCCGCAGTCCGGAGTGATGCGACGAGGGCCTTGAGGAGGTCGTCCAGCCCGCCGGGCGGTGATAGCCGGCCTCACGGAGGAGGGTTGCGAGCCGGCCCCAGTGGTGCGCAGGGTCCGGGGGTTCGGCGAGCTGGTGCTGGTCAGCTATCTCGAAGATCGTGTACGTCCGGCCAGAGGCCGCGGCTTCGAGGTACTTCGGCCAGACTTCGTCGATCCAGGTCTCGTAGTCCTCGGCCTTACGGCGGGCGGCCGGGATCTTGGGGGTGGGGACGGTTCCGTCGAGGGCCGGCTGGATCGAGGTCATGACTCACGCTCCGGAGTTCCGTGCTGTTCGAGCTCGGCGTCGGTCATCAGGTCGTGGGGGATGCGGCCGGTCCGAAGTACCTGGCGGGTGTCGTCCGCGGCCTTGCGGTAGGCGTGGATCCGCTCGCGCACGCTGTTCGCGACGGACTCGGCGGCGGGGCCTTCGAAGAGCGGGATAGCGGCCTCCTCGTTGGCCGCTATCCGCTCCCATCGCTCGGCGAGGGTGTTGAGCGCGGCCCTGAGGTTGGCCTCGGCGGGATGCATGGTCCTGGCGGTCATGGCGTGGGCTCCTCGGGTGTGGTCTGCTTGGGGGTGGGGTCGGCCGCGTTGCCTGCGGCCGACCCCCAGATGCGGGCTAGAAGGGGGGCTCTTCGCTGTACGCGAAGGGGGTGCCGTCGTTCAGGTCTTCGGCCCGCCTCTCGATGGCGCCTCGGAGGTCGAGGCCGATCCGCTTCAGCTCGTTGGCGATGCTGCGTGCCCAGTTCTTGACCTCCTCGCCTTCAGGCGGAGACAAGGCCTCGGCGATGTGCCCGGCGATGACGTGGCTCGCGGCGATGAGGGTGTCGGCAGGCGTGACGTAGCCGGCGAGGTTGAGATTCCGCAGAGCCATCTCGACCGGGGGCGAATACGGCTGGCCGGGGATGTAGGGGTCGGGCTGACCCACCCAGGGGTCGTCGTTCACCTTCTTTGTCGCGGCGATCGCGGCACGCCACTCGTTGATGTGGGCCCCGTCACCGGCGTACTTGTCGGCGAGCAGGCCTGCTGCGGCTGCAGCCTGGGCGCCAGCGAAGTGGGCTTGGGCTGCCATCAGGTGGTAGGCGGATGCTGACGGGTCGGTGGGCTTTCCGCCCGGCCGGTCGAGGTGGGAGGCGGCGCTCAGGTGGCGTTCGCCTTCGATGTAGTGCTGGGGCCCGTTCACGCGGCACCACCGGGCTGCGCGGTCTCGGGCCAGTCGACGGAGTCCTCGGCGGCTTCCGTGTCCCAGACGCCGTCTTCGATTTCGGTGGCCTGCGTTGCAGGCTCGGCAACGGGGACCGGGGCGGTCAGCTGGGCGACGCTGAGCGGGGCCCGGGCGGGGAGGATCTCGCCGCTGGTGTAGCCGTCGATCTCCTCGGCTGCGTGGGGCAGGCCGTGGAGGGCGTCGGAGGCGATCAGGCGGGACAGTTCGCCCGTGGCTCGGGCGATGAGCATCGTCTTCGGCTGCTTCTTCCACTGGTCCTTGGTGAGCAGCCCCAGCGCCTGGGCGCGGGGGATGTCCCATTCGACGTACTGCCAGGTTTCGGCGCCCTTCCGGCGGCCTCGCATCTTGCAGTAGGTGTTGGTGGACTCGACGAGTTCGATCTCGTGGCCGTGGCCCTGGACGATGGCCCGCATGGCGTGCGCCCTGAGGGCGGGGGTGCCCTGGATGATGTCGATGGACTTGAGGGAGGCCATCGGCTTCAGTCCGAGTTCCTGGCCGGCGAGGATCGCGGCAGTGAGCTCGTCGGGCTTGCCCTTGAACGCGCCGGCGAAGTTGGTGGTGGCGAGGGACTTGGCGACGAGGTTGGCCTGTCGGGCGTCTTCGACCCACTTCATGAGGTCGCTGGGCTCGTCGGGTTCGCGGGTGGCGAGCTGGTTGCGCTGCTCGGGTACGGCGAGTTCGGTCACTTCAGATACTCCTCGGTCTGGCGCAGGACGTCCCACGACGGCATGGAGATGGCGGGGATTTCGGTGACGGGCCCTGTCCAGTCGGGCCAGTTGCCGGTGGTCAGGCAGTCGGCGTAGATGCGGAGGGCCCGGTCGTTGCGGGCTCGGCCGATGTCTCGGTCCTGCTGGTTGAGCTCCCGCACCGTGATCAGGTACGGGGCCGTCTTGGACTGAAAGACGAAGATGAACCGGGTGCCCTCTTCGGCCGGCAGGGCGGCGTCGATGCCGTCGATGTAGAGCGGGTCCTGCTGGTGGTACGAGTGATCCCGGATGGCTCGGGCTACGGCCTCGGGGGCGGCGTCCTTGCAGGACTTGTAGTCGACGCACAGGTTCATTGGGCCGAGGAGCTTCAGCCAGTCGGGGCGGACCCGGCAGCGGATCCCGGTCGCCGGGTCAGTCCAGTAAATGGACCGCTCGGCTATGCCGGTGCCCGGGGTGAACAGGGGTCCTGCGATGGGGTGCCGACGGATCGCGGCGGCCATGTCCTGGACCTGCTGTAGCTCGTGTTCCTTGAGCGGGACGGCGCCGCCAGCCCGAATCTCGGCGATCTTCGCCTTGGCGTCCTTGGTGTCCCATCGGGCCCCCGGGACGACTTCGAGGTCAGGCCCGTCGCCGAGAACGAGCTTGTGGGCGGCGTGCCCGAGGTCGAACTCCTTCTTCGCGGCCTGCGGGTGGTCGAGGTCGTACTTGAACTGGGCCGGGCATCCCGGGTTGAGGAGCTTCCGGAGGCCGGACGAGGAGATCGACTCCCGGTCGGCGTGGTAGTCCTCGGCCGACAGGCCATCGACGATCGCCGGGGCGGGAAGCGTTGGGGCCGTCACCGGGCCAGATCCCTGAGCATCTCGTTGGCGGAGATGGTGGCGTCCTGGATCTTGTCTTCGAGGACCTCGATCTTCCGATTCAGGTCTTCGATCGTGTCGTCGCGGTCGACGAGCTTGTCGAGAGTTTCGGCGAGCTCGGCTTCCAGTTCCTCGACGCGGTCTTCGGGCGTGGTGGCGGCCATCAGACGGCCTTCGGCAGCGCGCGGTCGGCGGAGCAGGGGCCGCAGTCGGGGTGTCCGCAGTCGACCCCGAAGGAGTGCTCCACGGCCTGGTTCCAGGCGTAGCCCCAGTGCAGGACGACGGCGTACAGGACGGGTGAGAACTCGCTGCTGTCGCGGAGGCGAAGCTCGGCGAACGAGGAGTTCAGTGCGGCGGCAAGCTCCAGGGCCTCGGTCAGGGCCTGCTGGTGGTGCACGTCGTCCAGGCCGAGAACCCAGACGGCCCATTCCTGGTCCTCGTAGCCGACGCGCTGCCGGTTGGCGCCGAAGAGGTGGGTGGTCATGTTGACCCCTTTCAGGGTGTGCTGGCCCGCGGGCGGGCGGTTGGTGCCCGTCCGGGGCGGTGGTGGTGGGGTCCGCGCCGTCGGTCCGGTGTCATCCGATGGCGCGGACCGGCTAGATGAGGCCGGCTTCGGCGGCGGCAGACAGCCGCATCGGCGCGTACACGGCCAGGTTGGTGCTGGCGAGCGAGACGACCGGGATCGGCTGCGTCTCCGCGACCGCCGGATGGTTGCGCAGGTCGCCGGTCCGGGAATGGTTGGCCTTGAACGCCCGCAGCTCGCGAAGCTCGGCGGTCTGGACGGTCAGCTGGTGCGTGGTCTCGGCGAGCTGGGCTTCGATCTCGCCCAGCCGGCTGACCTTCGCGTTCGCTGTGTCCCGGGCGGCGGTGGCTTCCCGCAGCTTGCCGATCAGCCAGGCGACGAGGACGAGCAGCGGGTACATCTGGGCCCGCAGCCGGGCCACCTCGTCGACCGCGCGGTGCTGGCCGTGACCCCGGGTACGTTCCCGGACGCGGGATATGAGGGGCAGGCTCACCTGGGGGCTCCCGGCTGGTCGTCGTCGAGGGTGGGCTCGGCGGCGATGAGGTAGGCGATCTGCTCGTCACGCTCGGCGATGAGTCGCCCCAGCCGCTCGACTGTCAGCTCGGCTCGGGAGGTGAGCCCCGCCATGTACTCCCGCTGCCAGCGCTTGTAGCTGTCGCAGGCGAAGGAGTTGTCGCACTCATCGTTCGCCTTCTCGCAGGGAGCGCACTCTTCCCAGCCGCCGAACGCCTGGTGCACGTGGCCGCTCATCTCGTGGGCGGCGTTGAGGCCGTTGCGCAGCAGCTTGATCTGCGCCTGCACTTCGGCGAGGAGGTCAGCGGCCATCGGAGGTCACCGCCCCGGTGGACCTCTTCGCGACCAGCTCGCGCCACTGAGCCACGGTCTGGTGGATCTCATCCACCACGATCATGAGCGGCGCATCAGCGGCTCGGGTGAGGTCGATGGTGAAGTTGTCCAGGCTCTTCGCATCGAGCTGGTAGGCCCAGGGCAGGAGGAACGAGTCCTGCGCCGCCTCCAACTCGGCGACCCTGGCCTTCAGCCGCGCGATCTCGCGCTGAGCAGTTCGGGTCGCGTTCTCCGCGTGGAGCCGCGCCTCGACAGACTGCTCTGCCCTTTCGATCAGGCGCTCGTTGTCCTTGATGACCCCGTTGCGCTGGTCACGGAAGGCGTCACGCTCGGCCGCCAGCCGTGAGGACTCGGCCTCCAGTTCAGCAATGCGGTCAGTCACGGTTTCCCCTGAGGTAGTGGCGCCCGGCGAGGGCGATGGCGGCGCAGATGACACCCGCGAGGGCGTCCAGGACGGCGATACGGCGGAGGGTCATCGCGGGCTACCGATCCGGGCGAACCAGTCGTCGGCGGACTCGACGTAGCCGGCGGCCACCGTGTCCGCGAAGTCCGGGTCGACCGGCACCAGGCCCAGCGCCCGCAGCAGTCCGGGAGCGGCGATCACCGCGGCGTCCGGGTCGCAGAGGAGGGCCGACAGGACCTGCGTCTCTCGGGGGCTCATGCCGCCCACTCCTCAGCCGCCCGCGTCATGGCCTGCATGACCTCGCCGGGAGTCCGGTCCGCGTCGTCGTTCCAGTCCGCGATCCGCTCGATCGGGTCCTCGTCAACGACGGTGGAGTAGACGCTGCGAGCCAGCACCTTGATGGCCTCGTAGGTGGTCTCGCCGAACACGCCCGGCATCTCGGGGGTGGGCCATCCCTCGGCGGCGATCAGGATGGCGCCGATTGCGCAGACCGGCTGCTCGGACAGGGCAGGCTCGTCAGTGCTGGGGTCGTAGTAGCCGCCCTTGAAGTGGCCGTTGCGGCGAAGGATCTCCACCGCGTCGGCGAGGATCACAGCCGGGGACTTCTTCACCGGGTCACCGCCGTCCGGGCCTTCGCGACGCTGACGTACCGGTACGGGCCCGAGGAGAACGAGGCAAGCAGGACCTGCCCGGCCTTCCGGCCCCGCGGGTGGGCCACGACACTGCCGTCGGGGAGGATCGCGACCGGGCAGGTCACGGCGTGCGTGCGGTCCGCGCCGGCGACGAGGACGTAGGCGCCCTGCTCGGTCATCCAGATCTCGCCAGCGGCGGGCGTCAAGGGCTTCGTGGTCACGACTGGCCTCCAGCAGGTCCGGGCAGGTAGCAGGTGTACTGGCAGTCCGAGAGGACGCAGGAGCTGTCGGCGTCGAGGTGGTGCATGTCGTACCGCTGCTCGGCGGCAATCAGCCGCCGCGTGCGCTCGTCGATCTCGGCAGAGAGCTGGGCCAGCGGCACATCCAGCTGGGCGATACCGGCCGGGGCCAGACCCGCGATGCCCGGGCGGTCGGTGTCGACGGGGAGGAGGTCAGCCACGAGACTCACCGGCCTCAAGCAGCGCGCCGATCGCGGCGACCGCGTCCGTGATGCCGTTGTTGTAGTCGTTGTCCTCGTCGGTGCCGGTGGCGTCCGTCAAGTACTCGGAGCGGGCGGCCTCGATGGCCTCGGCCACGACCTCGGCGCGGTAGGCGTCGAGCAGCGCGTTCGCACGCTTCTTGGACACGAAGTAGCCGTTCACGACGGTGCCGGATACGAAGCTCAGCAGCTGCTCGCGGGCGGTGGGGTTGGGGTTGCCCGACTCGGCGGGCAGGACGCGGTCGTTCATGACAGGACCGCCGTGGACTGCCGCAGCGGAACCGCCGACAGGTGCTTGTCCGCCGCCGCGTACCGGGCCAGGAGGGTCTCGCGGTCACCCCGGTCCTCGACCGAGGCCAGCGGGCGCAGCAGCTTCAGGTCACGCTCGACGTCCGCCATCTCGGCTGCGGCGAGGATCTGCGAGTCAGGGCGGCGGGAGGCCGAGAACAGTGCCACCGCGAACGGGGCGACAGCCGGATCGGCAGGCTTGGGGCGCTGGGAGGGGATCAGGTCAGCGACCCGATCGGGCATGATGTGGGACATCGGGGTCCTCGTCTCTCTGCATGTAGGCGTGCAGGGGAGGTGGATTTCGGGAGGCCCTGGCCGGCGGTGTGTGAGAGCCCGTTGGCTGGGGCCGTTTGCCGCAGCTAGGCGGCGCGGATGCTGTACTTGCTCGGCATGCGCTCGCCGCTGTTCTGCACCCAGCGAATGTGGGCGGCGGTGAGGCGCGGCGACTTGCCGATGTACGTGCAGGGGACCCGGCCGTCCTGAATGGCTTCGACCACCCAGTTCTCCGTCTTGCCCAGGAGTTCTGCAGCCTGGGCTGGCGTGAAGCACTGAAGGTCTGACGTTGCCGGAGTTACGAGCTTGGCCAGCGACTCGAAAGCTTCAGCGAGACGCTCGATCAGGGCCGAGTCAACGTTCGGGGGGGCCAGGTCTGTCCTGGTCACTGGGCTTCTCCCTTGTGATTGCTTCCATGGGTACGCCGAGTTCCTCCGCAATGCGCTGGAGGGTTTCCCGGCCCGCTCCCTGCCGGTCCGTCTCCACGTGGGAGAGGTAGCCGGGATCGCGGTCGATGAGGTGTGCGAGCCGCCGCATGGACATGCCGCGCATCCTGCGGAAGGCCCTTATTGCGGCTCCGTTCGGTGTCACATCCACAACGTAGACCCATAGCTTGGGTGTTTGCAAGGCTTCCGCCGGTTTCCTTGGGTGTTTGTTGGGTGCACGCCGTGCCGCAGAGCGACGCAAGGCGGACAGGGCGAGCCCCCGGCGCACAGACGGCGCTTTAAAAGGCAACAAAAATGCGCCCCCAACACCGATCGTTACTGGTCAAATCAGGGAATCGGTGGGTGCGTGTTGCCTAGGCGTCAGGCATGATGACGGCATGACCAGGGACTGGGAGCGCCTCGCGCGTGCCATCGAAGAGGCACGCGATGCCAAGGGGATGACGCAGGTCGCCCTCGCGGAGGCAGCCGACGTCAGCGAATCCACGGTGCAGAACCTTGAGTCCGGCACGACCCGCAAGCGAACTCCGAGCACTCTTCCTAAGATCGAGGCGGCGCTAGGCTGGACGCCCGGTTCCGGGCTCGCCGTCCTTGCCGGCGGAGACCCAACCACCGAGGCAGCGTCACGGGGTGAAGATCGAGACCTGGACAGGACCGATCTTCCGCTGAGGATTGTCGACGAGCTGAAGAACGGCGGGCGCCTCGTCGATACCGCGGTCATCAAGCTCCCCACCAAGGGGGATGTCCGAATGACGGTTGTCGTCAGGGGCGCTCCAGACGCATCCCCCGAAGATATTCAGCAGGCCCTGGAAGCGTGGCGTCGAGCAGAGCGCAAGCTGCAGAACCTTCCTGACGATGACGACAGTGAGCCGCGTGCGGCCAATGAGGCGTAACTGACGGATCATCATTTCCGCACGGTCTCTCCACATACGGTGCAGATGTGTGGTGTCATATGCGGACACCGCTAGGGGGGCGCCCAAGAGGTGGTTGGGGGACCTATGCGTGTACAGGTTCTGAGCGTGACCGGGATGCCCCTCGGCGTGCAAGTGTGGGTGGCGGACGGCCCGACGACGCTTACGATCTACGTCGACTCAAAGTTGCTGTCTGCTGACGGCGCGATCCTTTTGCAGACAATGTTCAACGACTTGGTTGTCGCGTGGGAGCGTCAGTCAGCCGAACCCGCGCGCCCTCACCTACGCGCCGTCGCAGGCTGACACCAGGGCTCAGACCCGCAGGCGGCGATCAGGCTCGGAACATCGAACGAGGTCATCCATGGCTTTCGGCGAAAAGCGCGGATACGACAAGCAGGCAAGGAAGTGGCGCTACCGCGGGCGCTACAAGCTGCCCAACGGCAAATGGGGATCGGTAAGCCGCGACGACGACGGCAAGCCCTTCTATACCGAGCGATCGGCCGAGGCATACGCCCAAGGCCTGGAAGCAGACCACCGCCGCGGAAAAACCGTTGTTGCCCCCCGCAGCGCCCGGACCACGGTGAACCAGTGGTCGACCACCTGGCTCGCAGCAATCGACGTCGGCCCCCTGAGCGAGAAGGAATACCGGCTTCGCATCAGGAACCATATCGATCCCGAGTGGGGCAGCGTGGCGGTCAAGGACCTCTCCCCCGCAGCGATTGCCACCTGGGAGAAAGACCTGCGGAAACGGCTCTCGAAGAACTACGCGGACGGGATCGTGTCCGTCTTCCGCACGATGATGAACGACGCGGTTACGGAAGGCCTTCGACTCGACAACCCGGTCCAGTCCCGAAGCGGCGGCCGGCGCGGCCGGTTTGTGCCCAAGCCGAAGAACCAGAAGGTCACCGCCACACCCCGCCAAGCTCTGCTGGTGGCCCGCAACGGGCTGATCGTGGGAGGCCTAAACGAGTACGCCCTCGTCCTGACCTCGGCCTATACGGGCATGCGCATCGGCGAGCTGGCCGGCCTGCACCGCAACCACGTCGAACTCAAGGACACCGGCACTGGCTCCCGGATCCATTCCCACGAGCAGGGACAGTACGTCGACGGGGTCTTCACCCAGATCGACAACAAGTACGACTCCGGCCGAGGCCTCATCATCCCGCCCGCTTTGGCGAACCTGCTTCAGGCCCTGATCGACAGCCGGCCGGAGTCCGAGTGGGTGTTCACTGCACCCAAGGGCGGACGGCTCCTCCGGGCTGGCGACTGGTACGCAGAGACCTGGCACCCCATGGTTCTCGGTCGAGCCCCGCGAGGAGTGGTCCGTGGCGCCAAAGCCCGCGAGGGCATTCGCCCTGTTCTTGGCGTCGAAGGGTTGACCCCTCATGGGCTGCGGCACTCTCAGAAGGTCTGGCTCGATGAAGGAAACCACCCGCGGGTAGCCGTCGAGGCGAGGATGGGGCACGTGCTGCCTGGGGTGGAAGGGACCTACTCTCACGTCACGTTGGCCATGGAGCTTGCGATCGCCGAGGCATTGCAGGAGCGTTGGGAGCAGGCCCTCCGGACGGTCGTCGATCGCCGCGAGCTGGGCCCGTATCCCCCGTTCAAGCGGGCTCGTGACCGGCGATCTCCCAAAAATCTCCCAGGGCCCGCGTAGGGCCCCTGCCGCCTTACATGCAGAGCCCCCGCCGAAACCTCCGACGGGGGTTCTTCGCTGCGCATGGTTACGCGTGTCTTGCTGGCAGAATGGCCTAGCGGATCGGCATCTGCGAGATGGTGCGGGCGATCACCAGTCGCTGGATCTCGCTGGTGCCCTCGAAGATGGTGTAGATCGCGCTGTCACGGTGCATGCGCTCCACCGGGTATTCGCGGGTGAAGCCGTTGCCACCGAGGATCTGGACCGCCTGGGCGGTGACCTTCTTGGCGACCTCGCTCGCGAACAGCTTCGACATGGAGCCCTCGGCGGAGGTGAAGGGCTTGCCCGCGACGGCCATCCAGGAGGCCCGCCACACCAGCAGCCGGGCCGCGTCGATGGAGGTCCGCATGTCGGCGAGCTGGAAGGCCACGCCCTGGTTGTCGATGATCGGACGGCCGAACTGGGTACGGGTCTTGGCGTAGTCGAGGGCCACCTCGTACGCGGCGCGCGCGGTGCCGACGGCCATGGCACCGACGGCCGGGCGGGAGGCCTCGAAGGTGGCCATCGCCGCGTTCTTCACGCGCTCGCCACCGCCGCCGGCCTTGGCCCGCTCGTGGGCCCGCGCGAGCCGCTCGTCCAGCTTCTCCTTGCCGCCGAGCAGGCAGGAGCCGGGCACGCGGACGTCCTCCAGGACCACCTCGGCGGTGTGCGAGGCGCGGATGCCGTGCTTCTTGAACTTCTGGCCCTGGGACAGGCCCGGGGTGTTCGGCGGCACGATGAAGGAGGCGTGGCCCTTGGTGCCGAGCTCGGGGTCGACGACCGCGACGACGATGTGCACGTTGGCGATGCCGCCGTTGGTCGCCCAGGTCTTGGTGCCGTTGAGCACCCACTCGTCCTTGGCCTGGTCGTAGACGGCGCGGGTGCGCATCGCGCCGACGTCGGATCCGGCGTCCGGCTCGGAGGAGCAGAAGGCGGCGACCTTCACGTCGTCGGGGGTGCCGTACATCTGCGGGATCCAGGTACCGATCTGCTCCTCGGTGCCGTTGGCGACGACGCCGATGGCGGCGAGCCCGGTGCCGACGATCGACAGGGCGATGCCCGCGTCACCCCAGAACAGCTCTTCCATGGCCACCGGGATGCCCAGACCGGTAGGGTCGAAGAACTGCTGGGCGTAGAAGTCGAGCGAGTAGATGCCGACCTTCGCGGCCTCCTGGATGACGGGCCACGGAGTCTCTTCGCGCTCGTCCCATTCCGCGGCCGCGGGGCGGATCACTTCGGCCGCGAAGCCGTGGATCCAGTCGCGTACCTGCTTCTGGTCGTCATTGAGCTCCATGGTGAACTCCGCCATGTTCCCCTCCAGCTGTGCGTCCACCAGTGTGTTACTAGCGGTAACCCATACGGTGACCACAGTGTGTTACCGGCGAGTAGGCACTGTCAAGCAGCGCCGCCCGCAGCGCAGCCGATCGATCGCGAGGGTGTGCGGGGTGTTACGTTGCGTGGGCGTCACGCACCATCGCAAGGGCGGGGAGAGAAACACGTCATGGAGACCACTCAGCAGGCCGGCGAACCGGGAGCGGCCGAGCGCCGCAGGCGGGAGCTGCTCGAAGCGGCCGACCGGGTCGTCCTCCGGGACGGGCCCAAGGCGTCCATGAACGCCATCGCGGCGGAGGCCGGCATCACCAAGCCGATCCTCTACCGGCACTTCGGGGACAAGGCCGGGCTCTACCAGGCCCTCGCCGTCCGGCACACCGACGCCCTGCTCGACTCGCTGCGGGCCGCGCTCGACGCCCCGGCCGAACGCCGCAGCCGCGTGGAGTCCACCCTCGACACCTACCTCGCGGCCATCGAGGCCCGCCCGCAGGTCTACCGCTTCCTCATGCACCCCGCCGAGGACTCGCAGGCCGCCGAGAAGGGCTTCGACGTGGGCGTGCACTCGGCCCCGCTGCTGCGCCGGCTCGGCGAGGAGCTCGCCGACGTCATCGGCGAGCGCGTGGACCTCGGCCCCGGCGGCGAGCGCCTGGCCCGGATCTGGGGCCACGGGATCGTCGGCATGATGCACGCCGCCGGTGACTGGTGGCTCGGCGAGCGCCCGTGCGAGCGCGCGGAGTTGGTCGCCGGCCTCACCGACCTGCTGTGGGGCCGGCTCGCCACGGCCGGCAACCGCGCCGACGGCCCGGGGTTCTGAAAGCCCTGCCGTACGAAAGGGGCCGCGCTCAGTTCCGCGCGGCCGCCGAGGCCCCCGCGCCCCAAGGCGTCTTGCGGATCGCCCGCCGCAGCCGCCTGGCGCGCAGACCCGTGACCCGGTCCGCGTAGACCGTGCCGTCGAGGTGGTCGCACTCGTGCTGGAGGCAGCGCGCGAAGAAGCCGGTGCCCTCGATCCGTACGGGCGCGCCGTCGGAGGTGACCCCCTCGACGACCGCGCGGTCGAAGCGGACCGTGCCCGCCTCCAGGCCGGGCAGCGAAAGGCAGCCCTCTGGGCCGCGGAACTCGTCCCCGTCGGCCGCCACCAGTCGCGGATTGACGACGTGCCCGACGTGGCGCACGTCCTCGTCGTCGGGGCAGTCGTACACGAACACCCGCTGCCCGACGCCGATCTGGTTCGCGGCGAGGCCGACGCCCTCGGCGGCGTACATCGTCGCGAACATGTCCTCGACGAGCCGGTCGAGGGCCGGGCCGAACGCGGTGACCTCCTCGCACGGAGAGTGGAGCACCGGGTCGCCCAGCAGGCTCATGGTGCGGACGAGGCCGGTGGTACCGGGGATGGGGCGCTGTCGCATGGCCGTAAGGGTACGACGGGCGAATATATGAGGAGATCTGCGGCGCCCTGGGGCGCCGCGGTCAGGGCCCCGGCCGGTACTGGATAGGCTGGGGCCGACCGACGCAAGGAGGACAAGGGACGATGGCAGGCAACACAGAGCCGCTTTCGCCGCGGGCCAAGCTGGCCGTGACGGCGGGCAAGGCCGCGGCGGCGGTGTCGCGGGCCGCGGGACGCGGAAGCGGATCGGTGATCGGCGGGAAGGTCGCACTCAGACTCGACCCCGATCTCCTCGGAGCGCTCGCGCAGCATCTCGACGTCGTCCTCGTCTCCGCGACGAACGGCAAGACCACGACGACCCGGCTGATCGCCGAGGCCCTGCGGGCCAGCGGTCCCGTCGTCTCCAACGCCCTCGGGGCGAACATGCCGGCCGGCATCACCTCCGCCCTCGCGGGCGGCTCGGACGCCAAGTACGGCGTCATCGAGGTGGACGAGAAGTACCTCGCCGGAGTGGCCCGGGACGTCACCCCCAAGGTGATCGCCCTGCTGAACCTCTCCCGCGACCAGCTGGACCGCGCCGCCGAGACCCGCATGCTCGCGGAGAAGTGGCGCGAGGGCCTCCAGGGCTCCAAGGCCGTCATCGTCGCCAACTGCGACGACCCGCTCATCGTGTGGTCGGCCTCCTCCTCGCAGAACGTGGTGTGGGTCGCCGCGGGCCAGGAGTGGAAGGACGACGCCTGGTCGTGCCCCTCCTGCGGTGGCGTCATGCAGCGCCCCGGCGACGACTGGTTCTGCGGCGAGTGCGGATTCCGGCGCCCCACCCCGAGCTGGGTGCTGTCCGGGGACCACGTCCTCGACCCGCACGGCTCGGCCTGGCCGATCCACCTCCAGCTGCCCGGCCGCGCCAACAAGGCGAACGCCGCCACCTCGGCCGCCGTGGCCGCCGTCTTCGGCGTTCCGCCGCAGGTCGCGCTGGAGCGGATGTACCAGGTGCAGGCCGTCGCCGGCCGCTACGACGTCATCACCTTCCAGGGCCGTGAGCTGCGCCTGCTGCTCGCGAAGAACCCGGCGGGCTGGCTCGAAACGTTTTCGCTGATCGACCCGCCGCCGACCCCGGTGATCCTCTCGGTGAACGCCCGCGGCGCCGACGGCACGGACACCTCCTGGCTGTGGGACGTGGACTACCCGCGCCTGTCCGGCCACCCGATCTTCGTGATCGGCGACCGCAAGCTGGACCTGGCGGTCCGCCTCGAAGTCGCGGGCCTGGACTTCCGCGTGTGCGACACCCTCGACGAGGCCGTGCAGCTGGCGCCGCCCGGGCAGATCGAGCTGATCGCCAACTACACCGCCTTCCAGGACGTGCGCCGCCGCGTCGGCAACTAGTCACCCATAGAGGACAAGAGCATGAGCGACAACAGCCTGCGTCTGGTGTGGGTCTACCCCGACCTGCTGAGCACGTACGGAGACCAGGGCAACGCCCTCGTGGTGGAGCGCCGGGCGCGCCAGCGCGGACTGGACGTGCAGCGCGTGGACGTGCGCAGCGACCAGCCCATCCCCACCTCGGGCGACATCTACCTGATCGGCGGCGGTGAGGACCGCCCGCAGCGGCTCGCCGCGGAGCGCCTGCTGCGCGACGGCGGTCTGGAGCGGGCCGTCTCGAACGGGGCGATCGTCTTCTCCGTCTGCGCCGGCTACCAGATCCTCGGCAACGAGTTCGTCAACGACATGGGCGAACGCCAGGAGGGCCTCGGCCTGCTGGACGTGGTCACCGTGCGCGGCGAGGGCGAGCGGTGCGTCGGCGACGTCCTCGCGGACATCGACCCGCGCCTGAACCTGCCCCAGCTGACGGGCTTCGAGAACCACCAGGGCGTCACCCACCTCGGCCCGTCCGCACGGCCCTTCGCGCGCACCCGGCTGGGCCGCGGCAACGGCACGGGCGACGGCACCGAGGGCGCGTACAACGACACCGTCTTCGGCACCTACATGCACGGTCCCGTGATGGCCCGCAACCCGCAGATCGCGGACCTGCTGCTGAAGCTGGCCCTCGACGTGAACGCCCTGCCGCCCATCGACGACCGGTGGTACGAGGCGCTGCGCGCGGAGCGCATCGCGGCGGCCACGCAGCCCGCGTAGCACCGCGCGGACCGCTCATCGGGGCGGCCCCGCCATCATGTGTTCGGCCCGGTTTTCCCTTGGGGGAACCGGGCCGACGTGGTTTCGTACGACGAGTATGACCAGCATGTGGAGGATGGTTCAGTCCACCTCTCCACCGCTTGTAGGGTGGCCGTAGTTCCAACCGGACGACGTGGTCCGGTCGTCGGCCCACGTTGCAAAGGTCTTCCTGCCATGCGCATTGGTGTGCTCACCTCCGGCGGCGACTGCCCCGGCCTCAATGCGGTCATCCGCTCCGTCGTCCACCGCGCCGTCGTCGACCACGGCGACGAGGTCATCGGCTTCCACGACGGCTGGCGCGGCCTGCTGGAGTGCGACTACCGCAAGCTGGACCTCGATGCCGTGGCCGGCATCCTGGCCCGCGGCGGCACCATCCTGGGCTCCTCGCGGGTGCAGCCCGCGCACCTGCGCGACGGCGTGGAGCGGGCCCGCGGGCACGTCGCCGACCTCGGTCTGGACGCCATCATCCCGATCGGCGGCGAGGGCACCCTGAAGGCCGCGAACCTGCTCTCGCAGGCCGGTCTGCCGATCGTGGGCGTGCCGAAGACCATCGACAACGACATCGCCTCGACGGACGTCACGTTCGGCTTCGACACCGCCGTCGGAGTCGCCACCGAGGCGCTGGACCGGCTGAAGACCACCGCCGAGTCCCACCAGCGCGTGATGGTGGTGGAGGTCATGGGCCGCCACACCGGCTGGATCGCCCTGCACTCGGGCATGGCCGCCGGCGCGCACGCCATCGTCGTCCCGGAGCGCCCCTTCGACATCGACGAACTGACGGCGATCGTCGGCGAGCGCTTCTCCGCGGGCAAGCGGTTCGCGATCGTCGTGGTCGCCGAGGGCGCCAAGCCGCGCGCCGGCTCCATGGACTTCCAGGAGGGCGGCACCGACCAGTACGGGCACGAGCGCTTCGCCGGCATCGGCAACCTGCTCGCGGTCGAGCTGGAGCGGCGCCTGGGCAAGGAGGCCCGTCCGGTCATCCTGGGCCACGTCCAGCGCGGCGGTACCCCGACCGCGTACGACCGGGTCCTCGCCACCCGCTTCGGCTGGCACGCGGTCGAGGCGGCGCACCGCGGCGAGTTCGGGATGCTGACCGCCCTGCGCGGCACGGAGATCGAGATGGTCCCGCTCGCCGACGCGGTGCAGACCCTGAAGACGGTCCCGGCGGAGCGGTACTCCGAGGCGCAGAACGTTCTGTGATGTTTCCCCCCTTCTGGTCCGATATCCCGTAGTTGCCGCCCCCGGACGCCATCGCGTCCGGGGGCGGCACTACTGTGGTGGGGCACCACAGGTCAAGGGAGTGGACAGATGGATCACAGCGGGCACGGCATGGACATGAACATGGACCTGCCGCCGTTCACTCTCGGGCGCGGGCTGGAGTTCTCCTTCGACGCGTTCTTCCTGATCGGCTCGCTGGTGGGCCTCGGCCTGTACCTGTGGGGCGTGGTGCGGCTGCGCCGTCGCGGGGACGCCTGGTCGCCGGGCAGGACCATCGCCTTCACCGCCGGCGTGCTGAGCGTCGCCCTGGTGATGTGCACCAAGCTGAACGACTACGGCATGGTCATGTTCAGCGTGCACATGGTCCAGCACATGGTCATCAGCATGCTCTCCCCGATCCTGCTGCTGCTGGGCGCGCCGGTGACGCTGGCGCTGCGCGCGCTGCCGCCCGCGGCCCGCGGCCACAAGGGGCCGCGTGAGCTCCTGCTCATGCTGCTGCACAGCCGGTACATGAAGGTGATCACCCACCCGGTCTTCACGATCCCCCTGTTCATCGCCAGCCTCTACGCCCTCTACTTCACCCCGATCTTCGACTCCCTGATGGGGAGCAAGGCCGGCCACATCGGCATGATGGTGCACTTCCTGGCCGTCGGCCTGGTCTTCTTCTGGCCGATCATGGGCGTGGACCCGGGCCCGCACCGCCCCGGCTACGTGATGCGGATGCTGGAGCTGTTCGCCGGCATGCCGTTCCACGCCTTCTTCGGCATCGCGCTGATGATGGCGAGCGAGCCGATGATCAAGACGTACGCGAACCCGCCGGCCTCCCTCGGCATCGACCCGCTGCTCGACCAGCAGTGGGGCGGCGGCATCGCCTGGGCCTTCAGCGAGATCCCGTCCGTACTGGTCCTGATCGCGCTGGTCTACCAGTGGTACCACTCCGAGCAGCGGGCCGCGAAGCGCGCGGACCGGGCCGCGGACCGCGACGGCGACCAGGAGCTGGAGGCGTACAACTCCTATCTCGCCTCACTCCAAGCGCGTGGCCAGTAGCGCGCCGGCACCTTCGCGCGCGACCATGGGGCATGACCGGATCCGTTAAGGCGATGGCCGTCATGACCTTCGCCGCTCTGGTGGCCGTCGCCACGTACTCCGTGGCCCTCGGCAGCAACGGCTGGCTGTGGTTCGGGTGGGTCGTTCTCGGCCTGCTGACCGCCGGCATGGCAGCGTCCCAGAAGACCTGAACGGACGCCTGCGCACCGTCCGCCCCTCCCGCCTCAGGCCCCCTACCGCAGGCCCCCCACCTCAGGCCCCTCCCCGGGCCCGGCTCCTTCGGCCGATTCCGACCGGCCCTCCCGTGAACCCCCGGCGACGCCGTCCCTTCTGGTCGGATTCTGCTTCGTCATGCCCATCCGGCACCGCGTCCGGCACACTGGCCTGACCCCCAGGCGAAGGGAAAATGCCCAGGTGTTCTACCACTTGCTCAAGCACGTGCTGCTCGGTCCGCTGCTCCGGCTGCTGTTCCGTCCGCGCATCGAGGGACTGGAGAACATCCCCGGGGAGGGGGCCGCGATCATCGCGGGCAACCACCTGTCGTTCTCCGACCACTTCCTGATGCCCGCCATCCTCAAGCGACGGATCACCTTCCTCGCCAAGGCCGAGTACTTCACCGGACCCGGGGTGAAGGGGAAGCTGACCGCGTTCTTCTTCCGCAGCGCCGGGCAGATCCCGGTGGACCGCTCCGGCAAGGACGCCGGGCAGGCCGCGCTGCGCGAGGGGCTCGGGGTACTGGCCGAGGGGGAGCTGCTGGGCATCTACCCGGAGGGCACCCGCTCCCACGACGGGCGGCTCTACAAGGGCAAGGTGGGCGTGGCCGCGATGGCGCTCGGAGCCGGGGTGCCCGTCGTGCCCTGCGCGATGGTCGGGACCTTCGAGATCCAGCCGCCCGGGCAGAAGATCCCGAACATCCGGCGCGTGACCATCCGCTTCGGCGAGCCGCTGGACTTCTCCCGGTACGCCGGGATGGAGCGCGAGCGGGCCGTACTGCGGGCCGTGACCGACGAGATCATGTACGCGATCCTCGGCCTGTCCGGCCAGGAGTACGTCGACCGGTACGCCGCCGAGGTCAAGGCCGAAGAGGAGGAAGCGCGGAAGAAGGCCCGGCGCAAGACGCGCTGAGCCTTCTCCCACGCATGGCCGGCCGGGCTTGGGCCCCTTACCGTCCTAGCGGACGGCGGGCAGCTCCTCCAGCGCCGGAAGCGCCGAGGCCGGAGCCTTCTCCAGGGAGCGGGCGGCGGCCGGAGCCGGGGCGACCGGAGTGGCGTGCGGACCGCACTTCACGTCCTTGGCGTCGACCTTGCCGGTCAGCAGGTAGGCGTCCACCCGGGTGTTGATGCAGGGGTTCACCAGGCTGGTGACACCGTGCGAGCCGGCGTTCTGCTCGGTGATCAGACGCGAACCGGCCAGGCGGCGGTGCATCTCGACACCGCCCTCGTACGGAGTGGCGGCGTCACGCTCGGACTGGACGATCAGGACCGGCGGCAGGCCGCGCTTGGCACCGACCTCGATCGGGTTGCTCTGCTTGGCCTTCCAGGTCGCGCAGGGCAGGTTCATCCACGCGTTGGACCAGGTCAGGAACGGGTACTTCTCGTGCAGCTTGGAGTTGTCCCGGTCCCACTTGGCCCAGCTGGTCGGCCACTTGGCGTCGGCGCACTCGACCGCGGTGTAGACGGCGTTGCTGTTCTCGGACGCGGCGTTGCCCGCGGTGTCCGACATGTCCGGGGAGATCGCCTCGATCAGCGGCTTCTCGTCACCGGCGGCCCAGGCGCTGAACGCCTGCGCGACCGGGACCCATGAGGAGTCGTAGTACGGGGCGCCCTGGAAGAAGCCGATGAGCTCGTTCGGGCCGACGACCCCGCCCAGCGGGTTGGCCTTGGCCTTGGCGCGCAGCTCCTGCCACTTGGCCTCGAC
Organism: Streptomyces sp. NPDC051582; assembly: GCF_040681715.1. Classification (NCBI taxonomy): domain Bacteria; kingdom Bacillati; phylum Actinomycetota; class Actinomycetes; order Kitasatosporales; family Streptomycetaceae; genus Streptomyces; species Streptomyces sp. NPDC051582. The sequence continues at coordinate 93,164 of NZ_JBFAZJ010000013.1, read as the reverse complement.
CTTGGCGCGGGTGTTGCCGAGGTGGAAGACGCCGTCGTTCTTGGCGACCCAGTCCTGCCAGTCGTTCCAGCGCATCTGGAAGGCCACGTCCTGGCCGAGGTTGGCCTCGTACCAGATGTTGTCGGTGTCCGGGTTGACCACGCTGTCGACGATCATGCGGCGCACGTGGGTCGGGAACAGCGTCGCGTAGACGCCGCCGAGGTAGGTGCCGTAGGAGACGCCGAGGTAGTTCAGCTTCTTCTCGCCGAGCGCGGCCCGGATGACGTCCAGGTCGCGCGCGGTGTTCGGCGTGGTCATGTGCGGCAGCATCTCGCCGCTGCGCTCCTTGCAGCCGTCCGCGTACTCGGCGGCCAGCTTGCGCTGGGCGCGCTTGTCCGCCTCGCTGGAGGGGACCGGGTCGGCCTTGGGAGCCTTGACGAACTCCTGCGGGTCGATGCAGGAGATCGGGGCGGAGTGGCCGACGCCGCGCGGGTCGAAGCCCACGAAGTCGTACGCCTTGGAGGTGTTGACCCACAGCGGGCTCTTGGTGGTGACCCGGCGCGGGAAGCGCATGCCGGAGCCGCCGGGGCCGCCCGGGTTGTAGACGAGCGCGCCCTGGCGCTCTTCCTTCGTGCCGGTGCTGCCGATCCGGTCGACCGCGAGGTCGATGGTCTTGCCGAACGGCTTGGAGTAGTCCAGCGGGACCTTGACCCAGCCGCACTGGATCGGGGCCTCGAAGCCCCAGTCGGCGGGGCAGTCCTTCCACTCGACCCCGGTGGCGGCGGCGCGGGCGGCGGCCAACTGGACGCCCAGCGCCTCCGGGAACCCGCTGTTCTGGCTGGACGGGGCCGCGGCTGCCGGCGTGGCCAGCAGCAGGCCCGCGGCCAGTGCTCCGGTGATCAGAGTGGCAGCGCTCCCCAGCGCTGCAGTGCGTATCACGTGGTTGTTCCCCCTGCGTCAGACCCGGCCGGAGAAGGCCGGGTCGGGTCGGTCGGGTCGGTCGGTCGAACAGGGGGATCCTTTCGCCTGACCAACACCTGACAACAGAGCGAGGTCGCGTTCTTTGCCAACCCGATAACCGGAAAGGCGTGTACCGCTGAGCGGTGTCCCATTCCTCCCAGGTTCGCTCAGCTGTTACCAGCCATACGTGCGACACGCCGCGTCGAGTACCTCGCGCAGCCGCAAGGCGTCCGGCGCCAGGGCCGTCACCAGGACGGCGGGACCCGCCAGCGGGGTGACGGCCGCGAACTCCCCGAGTACGGCGGCGGCCGGCGGCGATCCGGCGAACGCCGGGTCCACGACCAGGAGCTGACCGAGCGTCCGGTGGCCGGCGAGCCCCGCCGGGCCGTCCCAGCCGCCGGGCGCGCCCGGTCCGCAGGCCAGCTCCTGGTCCAGCAGCGGGATCCCGCCCCGGGTCACGGTGAGCCGGCTTCGCAGCAGGCCCGGTTCCTCCCCCGACCGGCCCAGCACCTGCTCCTCGCGCAGCAGCAGCCGGGCCGTGGGGGCGAGTTCGGCGCGGGTGCGCACCCGCAGGTCACTGCCGCGCACGGAGACCAGCGGCTCCGGCAGCCACCGCACCGCCGAGTCCTCGGCCAGCGTCAGCCGTACGTCGTACCGCGCGGGCTCGCCCCCGCGGCCGGGCAGCGCGAGGGTGGCGGCCGCGGAGGCCAGGGCGAGCCGGGCGCCGGGACCGGCGGCGGCCTCCACGGTGAGGTGGTCCCCGCCGAGCGGGGCGCTCATCGCGCCGACCAGCATCACGCCGGCCTCGGCTCCCGCGCCCCGGGTACGGCGCAGCGCCAGCGGTCCCTCCCCGGCCAGCAGGGGCAGGGCGGTTCCGCCCCGGCCGTCGGCGACGGCGGCGATCCGGGCGGTGGCCCGTACCCCGGCCGGCGTCGTGGGGGGCTCGGGCGGGGCCGGCCGGACCGGGCCGGGCGGAGCCGGGGCCGGCAGGGCGGCGGGAGGCGCGCCGGCCACCGTAAGACTCACCGGGCGGCCCAGGCGGCGATCCGCTCGCGCACCCACGCCGCCACCGGGGCCACGCCTTCGGTGCCGCGCAGCGACTGGAAGGCCACCGGGAGTTCGCCGCGCTGCTCGGCGGCGTCGCGGGCCATCCGGTCCAGGTCGGAGCCCACGTAGGGGGCGAGGTCGGTCTTGTTGACGACGAGCAGGTCGGCGGTGGTGACCCCGGGGCCGCCCTTGCGCGGGATGTCGTCGCCGCCGGCCACGTCGATGACGAAGATCTGGGCGTCTACGAGGCCGCGCGAGAAGGTGGCGGTGAGGTTGTCGCCGCCGGACTCGACGAGGATCAGGTCGAGCGGACCGACCGTCTCCTCCAGCTCCTCCACCGCCTCCAGGTTGGCCGAGATGTCGTCGCGGATGGCGGTGTGCGGGCAGGCGCCGGTCTCCACCGCGCTGATCCGCTCGGGCGGCAGCACCGCCTCGCGCAGCAGGAACTCGGCGTCCTCGCGCGTGTAGATGTCGTTGGTGACGACGGCCATGGACAGCTCGGTGCGCAGGGCGCGGCAGAGTGCGGCGACGGTGGCGGTCTTGCCGGAGCCGACGGGTCCGCCGAGTCCGATGCGCAGGGCGCGGCGCGAGCCGTCCGCCCGTACCGGCTCGGCGCCGTGGGTGTGGCGCTGGGGGTAGGTCACGCCGTGGTCGAGGTGCATGGGGATCTCCGGTCGTGGAGGTGGTCGAAAAGGGCGAGGGGGCCGGTCAGGAGGCGAACAGCCGTACCGGCCAGTCGGCATGGGCCTGCGCCGCGATGTCGAGCAGCGGCGAAGAGGCCGCGGGCAGGGCGTCCGGGCCGTCCCGGCGGGCGCGGTCCGCTGCCCGCGCGGCCCTGGCCGAGACGGCGTCGAGCTCGGGGGCGAGGCTCGCCAGGACCCCGCTCGCCTGGAAGGGGTCGAGGCCGAGGAGCCGTACCGTCGCCGTCGCCGGTCCGCTCACGCTCTCGTACGCCGCCACGTGCGCGGCCTCCAGCGGCCCGAGCCCGGCCGCGCGGGCGGTCAGCCCGAGCACCACCGGCTGGTGCGCGCCCCGAGGGAAGGCCGCGGCGAGCGCGTCGAGTTCGGCGGCGGGCCAGGTGGCCCGGGCGGCGCGCAGCAGCTGGCGGCCCAGCCTCCGGGCCGCGGTGCGCAGTGCGGGCGAGGGCGTACGGGCGTCGGCCGCGGCGTCGAGGACCGCGGGGTCGAGCGCGAGGGCCGCGGCCGCGGCGAGCGCGGCGGCGGTGAGTCCGGCGGTGTGGAGCCGGCCGCGGCAGAACTCCTCCAGGGTGGCGGCGTCGTGGATGCGGCCGGCCTTGCAGGCCGCCTCGGCCCCGCCGGAGTGGGCGTGGCCCCCGGCGGGGAACCGTCCGTCGGCGAGGACGAGCAGGGCGGCGAGGCTCACGGGGCGGCGCCCGTCGGTAGCGCTCCCATGTCAGAAGAGGAAATATCGCTGGGCCATGGGCAGTTCCGCGGCGGGCGCGGGCTCCACCACCTCGCCGTCGATGGTGACGGTGAAGGTGTCGGCGTCGACCTCGACCCGCGGCATGGCCTCGTTGTTGCGCATGTCTGTCTTGCCCACTTTTCGGGTGCTCTCGATGGCCACGAACTGCTTGCCGAGTCCGAGCCGTTCGGGAAGCGCGTCGTCGAGCGCGGCCTGCGCGGTGAAGTTGAGGGAGTTCAGCCCGGGGGCCCGGCCGTGGCTGCCGAACATCGGACGGGGCAGCACGGGCTGCGGGGTCGGGATGGACGCGTTGGCGTCGCCCATCTGCGCGTAGGCGATCTGGCCGCCCTTGACGACCATTTCCGGCTTGACCCCGAAGAAGGCGGGCGACCACAGCACGAGGTCCGCCAGCTTGCCGGTCTCCACCGAGCCGATCTCGCGGGCGAGTCCCTGGGCCACGGCGGGGTTGATCGTGTACTTGGCGACGTACCGGCGGGCGCGGTGGTTGTCGGCCGGTCCGTCGCCGGGCAGGAAGCCGCGCCGCTTCTTCATCACGTGGGCGGTCTGCCAGGTGCGCATCACGACCTCGCCGACGCGGCCCATGGCCTGGGAGTCGGAGGAGATGATGGAGATCGCGCCGAGGTCGTGCAGGACGTCCTCGGCGGCGATGGTCGAGGGCCGGATCCGGGACTCTGCGAAGGCCAGGTCCTCGGGGACGGCCGGGTTCAGGTGGTGGCAGACCATCAGCATGTCGAGGTGTTCCTCGATGGTGTTGACGGTGTGCGGCCGGGTCGGGTTGGTGGAACTGGGCAGGATGTTCGGCTCGGAGACCACGGTGATGATGTCGGGTGCGTGCCCGCCGCCCGCCCCCTCGGTGTGGTACGAGTGGATCGTCCGCCCGGCGATGGCGGCGAGGGTGTCGCCGACGAATCCGGCCTCGTTGAGGGTGTCGGTGTGGATGGCGACCTGGGCGCCGGTCTCGTCGCAGACGGTGAGGCACGCGTCGATGACGGCGGGGGTGGCCCCCCAGTCCTCGTGGATCTTGAAGCCGAGGGCGCCGCCGCGCAGCTGCGAGTGCATGGCCTCGCGGGACATGGTGTTGCCCTTGCCCAGCAGGCCGATGTTGACGGGGTAGGACTCCAGGGCGGCGAACATCCGCGCGAGGTGCCAGGGTCCGGGGGTGACGGTCGTGGCCTTGCTCCCCTCGGCGGGGCCGGTGCCGCCGCCGACGAGGGTGGTGATGCCGGAGGCAAGGGCCTCGTCGATGACGGTCGGCGAGATGAAGTGCACGTGGGCGTCGATGGCGCCCGCCGTGACGATCTTCCCGTTGCCCGCGATGATCTCGGTCTCGGGGCCGATCACGAGTGCGGGATCCACCCCGTCCATGGTGTCGGGGTTGCCGGCCTTCCCGATGCCGCAGATGCGGCCGTCGCGGATGCCGACGTCGGCCTTGACGATGCCCCAGTGGTCGAGGACGACGACCCCGGTGATCACGGTGTCGGGGGCGCCCTCGGCACGCGTGGTGCGGGCCTGGCCCATCGACTCGCGAATCACCTTGCCCCCGCCGAACACGGCCTCGTCGCCGGAGCGTCCCGGTCCGCCGCTGAGGTCCTGCTCGATCTCGACGAAGAGGTCGGTGTCCGCGAGCCGGATGCGGTCGCCCGCGGTCGGCCCGAAGAGGTCGGCGTAGGCGCGCCGGTCGAGCTCAGCCATCGAGCGGCCCCCCGGTCTCCCCGCGCAGGCCCGGTACGGTGCGCAGCCCGCCGAGCGGTACGAGTTCCACCGCGACCGGGATGCCCGGCTCGAAGCGCACGGCCGTGCCGGCGGCGATGTTGAGCCGCAGCCCGCGGGCGGCCGGGCGGTCGAAGTCGAGGCCGGGGTTGGCCTCGGCGAAGTGGTAGTGGGAGCCGACCTGGACGGGCCGGTCGGCGGCGTTGAGTACGGTGAGGCGGGTGACGGGCCGGCCCTCGTTGAGGCGCACCGGGCCGTCCCCGTGGACGATTTCGCCGGGGATCATGCGGGTTCTCCCCTTCAGACGATCGGGTCGTGGACGGTGACGAGCTTGGTTCCGTCCGGGAAGGTCGCCTCGACCTGGACGTCGTGGATCATCTCGGGGATCCCCTCCATCACGTCGGCGCGCCCGAGCACCGTGCGGCCCGATGCCATGAGTTCGGCCACGGTCCGCCCGTCGCGGGCCCCTTCGAGGATGTGCGAGGTGATCAGGGCGACCGCCTCGGGGTGGTTGAGGAGGACGCCGCGCGCCTTGCGCTTCTCGGCCACGTCCGCGGCCACGTGGATGAGCAGTCGTTCCTGCTCGTGCGGTGTCAGTTGCACTCGTATCACCAAGTTTCCGGGACCAGATCAGCGTCGCGCCGGGCCGACCCTAGCCGCCTTCAACACTTTGTTGACCTGCGTATATCCGAGCCAAGCGTCTCTTGCCCAATGCAGGGGAAGGCTTTCCTTCCCGACCACCGCCGCTTTGCCGAAGGATGGGTGATCATTGACGGAACGTCGCGCCCGCCACGCTAGACGGCGCGCTTTTCCGCCGCGTTAACCCACGTTTCGGGGAAGCACCCGGTCCAACTCCCCGGCCGCCCGGGCGCGGTGCCGCGGAGCGCGGGCAGGGCTGAGCGCGGGTCAGGCGGGTCAAGGCCTCAAGGGGCAGCGGGCCGGAGAGTCAGAGGACCAGAGGGCCAGAGGGCCAGAGGGCCGGAAGGTCAACAGCCCGAAATGCTCTCCACGGGGGCCCCGACGGGCCAGGGAAGGGCGATCCAGACGGTCTTGCCGCCGTCCTCGGTGGGGCTGACGGTGAGCCGGCCGCCCGCTTCGGCGGTGAGCCAGCGGATGATGACCATCCCCCGGCCGTTGTCCTGCTGGACGGCGGCCGGGAGTCGCCGGGGCCAGCGCGGGTGACTGTCGGTCACCCCGACGCGCAGCCACTCCCCGCGCTCCAGACGCACGTCGACGGTGAAGGTCGGCGACTGGCCGAAGGTGTGCTGGACGGCGTTGGTGGCGAGCTCCGAGACGATCAGCCGCACGCTGTCGGCGGTGTCGGTCTCGTCGGGCAGTCCCCATTCACCGAGCACCTCCGCGACGTAGCGGCGGGCGGTGGCGACCGAGGCGGGATCGCTCGGCAGAGTGACGGATGCTTCCTGGTGGTCTGCCATGGCGACGGTCCCTTTCCCACCGGGGCGAACCGCCCCGGATCTGTGCTGGACGCCAGAGTGCCACCCATCGTCCCGTCGGCGCGGCCGTTCCCCCAAGATATGCATATATCTGTCGCTCAATGCGGTGAACTCTGCTACGGAAGAGCGTATTTGGACGGCAGACTGGTGCGAGCTGTGCCGGTGGAAGGAGGCGGGTATGCAGCACGGTCCCGCGGTGCGTCGGCGCAAGCTCGGCGAGGAACTGCGCGCCCTGCGCGACCGGACCGGACTCACCAGTGGTGAGGCCGCCCGGATCGCGGGGTGGCACCAGTCGAAAATCAGCCGCATCGAGACAGGGCGCAGTGGCGTGAAACCGGAGGACATCCGCCTCCTCCTCGATGTGTACGCGAAGGTCGTCAGCCCCGAGCAGCGGGCGCTGCTGGAGGCCCTGTCGGCCTCGGCGGCGGGACCCGGGGCGGGCGGTGGCGAGGCCGGGCGCGGCCGCCAGTGGTGGCACGACTACCGGGGCCTGCTGCCCCAGGAGTACCGGGACTTCATCAGCCTGGAGGCGAGCGCCCGTTCGGCCCGTACGGTCGAGCTGTCGGTGGTTCCGGGCCTGTTGCAGACCCCGGAGTACGCGCGGTCGGTGACCCGGGCCGCGCTGGGCGGGCTGCCGGAGCCCAAGGTCGACGCGCTGGTCGACGTACGGCTGGCGAGGCAGTCGGTGCTGCGGGCGGATCCGCCGCTGGAGCTCAGCGCGGTGCTGGACGAGGCGGTGCTGCGGCGGCAGATCGGCGGGCCCGGGGTGATGGCGGCGCAGTTGCGGCATCTGGTGCAGGTGGCCCGGTTGCCGCAAGTGCGTTTGCAGGTACTGCCGTTCAGCGTGGGGGGTCATCTCGGCCTGACAGGACCGTTCGTAATTTTCTCATTTCCGAACATCGCCGATCTGGATGTGGTGGTACTCGACCATTTGACGAGTAGCCTCTACCTGGAGCGGAAGGAAGACCTTGAGGCGTACAGCGCCGCATTCCGCACCATCCAGGCGCACGCCCTACCGCCCCAGGACTCGTCGGATCTCATCAGCTCACTCGCTGACGACGCGTAAGGAGGCACCCCCGTGTCCGCAACCCCCCTCTCCACCAGCGGACTTCTGATCAGCGCGCGGTGGCGGCGGAGCAGCCGCAGCACCGGAATGAACAACTGCGTGGAAACCGCCGTGCTCGGTGGCGGCGGCCTGCTGGCCGTCCGCGACTCGAAGCGGACGGACGGCCCGGCCGTGCTCTTCACCGGGCCGGCCTGGGACGGCTTCCTCGCAGCCGTACGGGCCGGCGCGGACGTACTCGCGTGAGGCCCTAGCGGTCCGTGGCACCGGCGGGGGCGGTCCTCAGGATCGTCTCGACGGCCCGGTCGATCTCGTCCCCCGTGAGATCGGCCCGTGCGGTCAGCCGCAGCCGGGAGATGCCGTCCGGCACCGACGGCGGACGGAAGCACCCCACGGACAGACCTGCCTCGCGGCAGTCGGCGGCCCAGCGCAGTGCCGCCGAAGCCGACGGGGCCCGTACCGACACCACGGCCGCGTCCGGCCGGGCCGCGGTCAGGCCGGACGCGGTGAGCCGTCCGTACAGCCGGTCGGCCACCTCGCGGGCCCGGCCGGCGCGCTCCGGCTCCCGCCGGAGCAGGCGCAGGCTCGCCAGTGCCGCACCCGCGGCGGCCGGCGCCAGCCCGGTGTCGAAGATGAAGGTCCGCGCCGTGTTGACCAGGTGCCGGATCACCTTGGCCGGACCGAGCACGGCCCCGCCCTGGCTGCCCAGGGACTTCGAGAGCGTGAGGGTGGCGACCACCCCGGGCGCCCCCGCGAGTCCGGCGGCGTGCAGGGCTCCTCGGCCGCCCTCGCCCAGGACGCCCAGCCCGTGCGCGTCGTCCACGACCAGGGCCGCGCCCCGCTCCCGGCAGGCGGCGGCGTACGCGGCGAGCGGAGCGGCGTCCCCGTCCACGGAGAACACCGAGTCGCTGATCAGCAGCGCCCGGCCCTCGTGCGTGGCGAGCGTCTTGCGCGCGGCCTCCGGATCGGAGTGCGGCACCACTTCGACCGCGGCGCGCGAGAGCCGGCAGCCGTCGACGATCGAGGCGTGGTTGCCGGCGTCGGACACGACGAGGGTGCCGCGGTCGCTGAGCGCGGTGACGGCCGCCAGGTTGGCGGCGTACCCGGAGGACAGCACGAGCGCGGCCTCGAATCCGCAGAACTGCGCGAGCTCGTGCTCAAGCTCCGCATGAAGCTCGGTCGTACCGGTCACCAGGCGTGATCCAGTGGCCCCCGCCCCCCACCGCTCGGCGGCCTCACGGGCGCCGCGTACGGTCTCCGGGTGCCGGGACAGGCCGAGGTAGTCGTTGCTCGCGAGGTCCAGCAGCGGCGAGGCGGCCGGGCGGGGGCGCAGCGTCCGGACGAGTCCGGCCTGCTCACGGGCCAGCTCCGCGTCGTCGATCCAGGCGAACACGTCATCGGGCTCGGGGCTGTGCTGGCTCATCGGCGGGTCCTCGTTTTTTGTCGGCAGTCCACAGACCTGCCTGACCCTAACGGCCGTCACTTGAGTGTCAGGTGTGGCGATCCACACACTCCGTTCCGGCCATGTTGTGCGATCTCTCCTTGGCCGGGAGTGCTCGTGTAGTCCAGGATCGGCGTCATGGACCTGCTGAACACCCTGGTGGACAAGGGGCTGCGGCGCGAGCTGCCGACCCGCGAAGAGGCGCTCGCCGTACTGGCGACCTCTGACGACGAACTGCTCGACGTGGTGGCCGCGGCCGGCAAGGTGCGCCGCCAGTGGTTCGGGCGTCGGGTCAAGCTGAACTACCTGGTCAACCTGAAATCCGGCCTCTGCCCCGAGGACTGCTCCTACTGCTCCCAGCGGCTGGGCTCGAAGGCCGAGATCCTCAAGTACACGTGGCTGAAGCCCGAGGAGGCCTCCCAGGCGGCCGCGGCGGGTGTCGCGGGCGGAGCCAAGCGCGTGTGTCTGGTGGCGAGCGGCCGCGGCCCGACGGACCGCGACGTGGACCGGGTCGGCAAGACGATCGAGGCGATCAAGGAGCAGAACGAGGGCGTCGAGGTCTGCGCCTGCCTCGGTCTGCTCTCGGACGGCCAGGCCGAGCGTCTGAAGGACTCGGGTGCCGATGCCTACAACCACAACCTCAACACCTCCGAGGCCACGTACGGCCAGATCACCAAGACCCACACCTACGCGGACCGTGTCGACACGGTGCAGAAGGCGCACGCGGCGGGCCTGTCGGCCTGCTCCGGTCTGATCGCGGGCATGGGCGAGAGCGACGAAGACCTGGTCGACGTCGTCTACTCGCTGCGCGAGCTGGACTCCGACTCGGTGCCGGTCAACTTCCTCATCCCCTTCGAGGGCACCCCGCTGGCCAAGGAGTGGAACCTCACCCCGCAGCGCTGCCTGCGGATCCTGGCGATGGTCCGGTTCGTCTGCCCCGACGTGGAGGTCCGGATCGCCGGCGGCCGCGAGGTGCACCTGCGCTCGATGCAGCCGCTCGCGCTGAACATCGCCAACTCCATCTTCCTCGGCGACTACCTCACCAGTGAGGGCCAGGCCGGCCAGGCCGACCTCGACATGATCGCGGACGCCGGTTTCGAGGTGGAGGGCGCCGGTACGACGACCCTGCCGGCGCACCGTGCGGACGCGCTGGCCGCCGCCCGGAACGCGGCGGCCCAGGGCCCGTGCGGCTCCTCGGCCGCCGAGGCGGGCTGCGGTTCCGCGTGCGGCGGCTGCTCGGGCCACGGGCAGGAGGCCGTCCCGGCGCAGGCGTCGGCACCCGAGCCGGCCGCGGCATCCGGCCCCGCCCAGGCTCCGGCGGGCGATGTCCGCCCGGACCTGGTGGCGGTCCGCCGCCGGGGCGCGGGAACGGACCTCGCCCCCAATGCCTGATCAGCACCACTCGCTGCCGGCCGCGGAGCTGCTCGCGCTGGACCGGCAGCACGTCTGGCACCCGTACGGTCCGATGCCGGGGCGGCAGGAGCCGCTGGTGGTCTCCTCCGCCTCCGGCGTCCGGCTGCGGCTGGCCGAGCCCTCGCAGGGGCAGGACGAGCTGGTCGACGGCATGTCCTCGTGGTGGTCGGCGATCCACGGGTACAACCACCCGGCGCTGAACGAGGCCGTGACCGACCAACTCGGCCGGATGTCGCACGTGATGTTCGGCGGGCTCACCCACGAGCCCGCCGTCCGCCTCGCCTCCCGGCTGGTCGAGATCACCCCGCCCGGTCTGGAGCACGTCTTCCTCGCCGACTCGGGATCCGTCTCGGTCGAGGTCGCGGTGAAGATGTGCCTGCAGTACTGGCGCTCCATCGGCCGGTCCGGCAAGAACCGGCTGATGACCTGGCGCGGCGGCTACCACGGGGACACCTGGACGCCGATGGGCGTCTGCGACCCCGAGGGCGGCATGCACGAGCTCTGGTCGGGGATCCTCCCCCAGCAGCTCTTCGCGGACGTCCCGCCGAGCGGGTTCGACGCGCCCGTGGACCCCGCGTACGTCGACCACCTGCGCTCCCTGCTCGCCGCGCACGCGGACGAGCTGGCCGCGGTGATCGTGGAACCGGTGGTGCAGGGCGCGGGCGGCATGCGCTTCCACAACCCGGGGTACCTGCGGGTGCTGCGCGAACTGTGCGACGAGTACGACGTCCTGCTCGTCCTGGACGAGATCGCGACGGGCTTCGGCCGCACCGGCGCCCTGTTCGCGGCGGACCACGCCGGGATCACTCCGGACGTGATGTGCCTCGGCAAGTCCCTCACCGGCGGCTACCTGACGCTGGCCGCCACCTTGTGCACGGAGCGGGTGGCGAACGGGATCTCCCGGGGCGCCGTTCCGATCCTGGCCCACGGACCGACCTTCATGGGCAACCCGCTCGCCACGGCCGTGGCGCTGGCCTCGATCGACCTGCTCCTCGGGCAGGACTGGCAGCGCGAGGTCAAGCGCATCGAGGCGGGCCTGTCGCAGGGCCTGGCGTCGGCGCGCGAGCTGCCCGGTGTGCGGGACGTACGGGTCCTGGGCGCGATCGGCGTGGTCCAGCTGACGCACGAGGTCGACGTGGCCGCGGCGACCCGGGCCGCGGTCCGCGCAGGCGTGTGGGTACGTCCCTTCCGCGACCTGATCTACGTGATGCCACCGTTCGTCACGGGCGACGCCGACGTGGCCCGCATCTGCCGCGCGGTGTGCGCGGCGGCGCAGGAGGGCTGACATGACGGTACTGATGGTCTCGGGCACGGGCACGGAGATCGGCAAGACGGTGGTCACGGCGGCGCTCGCGGCCGCCGCGGTGGCGGCGGGCCGCTCGGTGGCGGTCCTGAAGCCGGCTCAGACGGGCATGGAGCCCGGCGCTCCGGGCGACGCGGCGGAGGTGGTCCGCCTCGCCGGGCCCTCGGTCACGGCGGTGGAACTGGCCCGCTATCCGGAGCCGTTGGCCCCGGACACCGCGGCCCGCCGGGCGGGGCTGGCGACGCTCTCCCCCCAGGAGATCGCGGACGCGGCGCGGGAGCTGTCCCGCTCGCACGACCTGGTCCTGGTGGAGGGGGCGGGCGGGCTGCTGGTCCGCTTCGACGAGGCCGGCCACACCCTGGCCGACGCCGCCCGCCTGCTCGACGCACCGGTCCTGGTGGTCGCCCCGCCGGCGCTGGGCACCCTCAACTCCACGACGCTGACGGCGGAAGCCCTCCGGGCGCGGGGCCTGGCGGCGCCGGGCGTGGTCATCGGCAGCTGGCCGGCGGAGCCGGACCTGGCCTGCCGCTGCAACCTGGCGGACCTCCCGTCGTCCTCGGGGCTCCCGCTGCTGGGCGTCGTACCCGAGGCCTCGGGCTCCCTGTCCCCGGAGTCCTTCCGCGAGGCGGCCCCGACGTGGCTCTGCGCCGACCTCTCTGGCTCGTGGTCGCCGGAGTCCTTCCTGACGGCCTGGCAGCCCTGAGCGGTGCGCCCGGGGGCCCGGCCGACGGGTCAGCGGCCCCCGGCCGGCGGGCCGGGGCCCCGATCCGCAGGCCGGGCCCCTCGATCGTCAGTGGCCGCCACGGGGCTCGTTGCATCCGCCCTCCATGTAGACGGCGTGCGCCCGCACGCTCACCGGCGGGGTCAGACGACCCGTCACGCACGGCCCGCTCTCCGGGATCGCCAGGACGAACGAGAGGTCGCCCGTGCTCGACGCGTACACGTCCGCGGTCTCCGGCTTGTAGCCCATCCCGGTCAGCAGCGCGCCGAGCTCCTGCGCCGTCCGCGGTGCGCCCTTCCCGTCGGAGCCGCCCAGCGCCGCGTTGATCCGGGCGGCGTGCGCGTCGCCCCGGCACTGGTCCGCGGGCGTGAGAGTGCCCTGCTGCTTGTACGCGTGGTTCTCCGCGTACTTGCGCGCCTCGGGGTCCGTGGGCAGGTCGTCCGGTGCGGCCGACCGGCTCGGGAGTGCAGTCGGCTTCCCCGCGCACGCCGCGGCCACCGCGGGGAAGAGCTCGTCGTGGCGGGCCACCGCGGCCGCCGCCCGGGCGGCGTAGTCCGGAGTCGGGCTCAGGGACGGGAGCGGGGACGGGGCCCCGGCCCCGGCCCCGGCGCTCCCGGGCACCTTGGTGCCGCATGCGGTCAGGACGAGCAGTCCTGCGGCGAGCAGCACCGCACCGGCGGGGGTCGTACGGGAGGTCACGGGGTCTCCGCTCTCGAATCCTGCGATCAGCCGATTGTCATCACCGCGCGGCGCCGGGCACATGAGTACGCGTACTCAGAGGGCGGGTTGGGCGCCGGTCACCCGCGGGCACCGGTTACGGGGCGCCCGGGCGGGGAACACGCCCGGCAGGCCCGCCCACCCGTCGCTCTTCACCCGGAGGTCCGCCATGCCCTCACCGCACCGCGACCCGGACTCCGTCGACCATCCGCTCTTCGCCCGGTTCTACGCCCGGCTCAGCACCACCGCCGACGCCCGCGGCGGCGTACGCGGTCTTCGCCGCGAGCTCCTGCACGGGGTGTCGGGCCGCGTCATCGAGATCGGGGCGGGCAACGGCCTGAACTTCGCCCACTACCCGCGCGCCGTCTCCGAGGTCGTCGCCGTCGAACCGGAGCGCCGTCTTCGCCGGCTCGCGGCCGACGCCGCCCTGCGCGCCGAGGTCCCGGTCGATCTCGTGCCGGGGGTCGCCGAGGCGCTTCCCGTGAAGAGCGAGGCCTTCGACGCCGCCGTGGCCTCCCTGGTGCTGTGCACCGTACGGGACCTGCCGCGCGCGCTCTCGGAGCTCCACCGCGTGCTGCGCCCGGACGCCGAGCTGCGCTTCTTCGAGCACGGCCGCGCGCCCGCCGCCGGCATGGCCGCCGTCCAGCGGACGCTGGACCGGACCGTCTGGCCCCGCCTCTTCGGCGGGTGCCACACCGCCCGGGAGCCCGTCGCCGCGATCGAGGCCGCCGGCTTCCGGGTCACCTCGTGCCGCGCCTTCCGGCTGCCGGAGCGCGGACCGGCGCTTCCGACCTCGTACTGCGTGATCGGTACGGCACGCCGCGGTCCCGCGTAACCCGCGAAGGTCCTGCACCACCTCTCGGCCGACCCTCAGGCCAGCGGCTTGACCCAGCGCGTCCAGTGGTCCTCGGGGTGGTAGCCGCCCGCCGTCCACGCCCCCTGCGCCCGCTCGTTGCGGTCCAGCACCATCGCGTCCGCGCGCCGTCCGCCGAGCTCGCGGAACCGCTCCTCCGCGGCGGCCAGCAGCGCGGATCCGATGCCGCGGCGGCGGTGGTCCGGATGCACCGCGAGCCGGTAGAGGTGGCAGCGCCAGCCGTCGAAGCCCGCGATCACGGTGCCCATCAGTTCTCCCTCGCGCCGGGCGAGCAGCAGGGCGTGCGGGTCGCGGGCGTGGAGGCGCTCGACCCCGGCGAGGTCGTCACTGATACTCGTTCCCTCGGCGGCCGTCTTCCAGAAGTCGAGCACGGCGGTGAGATCGGCGGCGGCCGCGGGACCGATGTGAAGATCACTCATGGCCGGATCCCATCATCCGGTTGCGCTCCGCCAAAAGGATGATCCGGCCTCTTTGCCTTTCCTTTACTATGGTGACCAGCAGTCGGCCGACCCGGAACCGACCCGAACGAAAGGTGTGAGCGTCCGCCCATGGGCGAGCCCCCCAGTACCCGACGTCGCGCGACACCCCTCCTCCTGGCTGATCATGGGACGGAGGTGACCGACCGATGACCGAAGTGCTCCTGCTCCTCGTGGCGCTGCTGCTCTGCCTTGCCTGCGGGGCCTTCGTCGCGGCCGAGTTCTCGCTGACCACCGTTGAGCGCAGTGAGCTCGAACAGGCCGCCGAGCGGGGAGAGCGCGGAGCCGAGAGCGCCCTCGCGGCCGTCCGGAGCCTGACGTTCCAGCTCTCCGGAGCCCAGCTCGGCATCACCGTGACCGGCCTGGTCATCGGCATGATCTCCAAGCCCTCGATCGCCGCTCTGCTCCAGGGCCCCTTCGAGGCCCTGGGGCTGTCCGCCGGCGCCGCCTCCTCCACCGCCCTGATCCTGGGCACGGTGCTGTCGACCGTCGTCCTGATGGTCGTGGGCGAGCTGGTGCCCAAGAACTGGGCGATCTCCTCCCCGCTGGCCATCGCCAAACGCGTGGCCACCACGCAGCGGGTCTTCACCCGCGCGTTCCGGCCGTTCATCAGCCACCTGAACACCACGGCGAACCACATGGTCCGCCGGCTCGGCATGGAGCCGGCCGAGGAGCTGGCCTCCGCGCGCACCCCGCAGGAGCTGGTGGCGCTGGCCCGGCACTCCGCGAAGGCGGGCGCGCTGGAGAAGGACACCGCCGAGCTGTTCGTGCGGACCCTGAACCTGGCCGACCTGACCGCCGAGAACGTCATGACCCCGCGGGTCCAGGTCACGGCCCTCGATGTGCAGACCACCGCCGAGGACGTGGCGAACGCGACGCTCGCGACCGGCCTGTCCCGCTTCCCCGTCTACCGGGGCAGCCTCGACACGGTCGTCGGCACCGTCCACATCAAGGACGTGCTCGCGCTGCCCGCCGAGGAACGCCACCGCCGCCCCGTCTCCCGGCTGCTGCGCGACCCGCTGCTGGTACCCGAGTCGCTGACCGTGGACCGGCTGCTGGACCTGCTGTCCGGCCGCCAGACGATGGCCGTGGTGATCGACGAGTACGGCGGCACGGCCGGCGTGGTCACCCTGGAGGACATCGTCGAGGAGGTCGTCGGCGAGGTGCGCGACGAGCACGACCCGCACGAGACCTCCGACCTGGCCCCGGCCGGTACGGACGCCTCCGGACGCCGCCTGTACTCCGCCGACGGCTCCGTGCGCACCGACCAGCTGGAGCGGATCGGACTGCGCGTCCCGGACGGCCCGTACGAGACCCTCGCCGGGCTGATAGCGACGGAGCTGGGCCGGATCCCGGCCGTCGGCGACGGCATGGAGCTGGCCGGCTGGCGGCTCGACGTGCAGGACGCGAGCGGCCGGCGGGCCGCGCGGGTGCTGCTGCACGCCCCGGTCGACCCGGCACAGGAGCCGTCGGACAAGGGTGAGGAGGGGGCCCGATGACCGTCATCCAACTGCTGATCGGCCTGGCGACCCTGGTCGTCAACGCCTTCTTCGTCGGCGCGGAGTTCGCGCTGATCTCGGTGCGGCGCAGCCAGATCGAGCCGTACGCCGAGCAGGGCGACCGGCGGGCCCGGGCCGTGCTGTGGGCGCTGGAGCACGTGTCGGCGCTGATGGCGGCGGCCCAGCTGGGCATCACCCTGTGCACCCTGGTGCTGGGTGTGGTGGCCGAGCCGGCCATCGCGCACCTGCTGACCCCGCTGTTCGATCTCGTCGGGGTGCCCTCCGGGCTGACGCACGCGATCTCGTTCGTGGTGGCGCTGGCACTGGCGACCTACCTGCACATGCTCTTCGGCGAGATGGTGCCGAAGAACGTGGCCCTGGCCGAGCCGGTGCGCACCGCGCTCCTGCTCGGTCCGCCGCTGGTGACCCTGACCCGGGCGCTCAGGCCGGTGATCTTCGCGATCAACGCCTTCGCCAACCTCCTGCTGCGTCTGCTGCGGGTGGAGGTGAAGGACGAGGTCGCGGCGACCTTCTCGGACGACGAGCTGGCCCGGATCGTGAAGGACTCCAGTGACGCGGGGCTGATCGACGACCGCGCGAGCGAGCGGCTGCACGACGCCCTGGAGCTGGGCCGGCGGCCGGTCACCGATGTGGTGCTGCCGCTGGACGGGGTCGTCGTGGCCCGGGAGGGCGTCACGCCGGCGGCTCTGCAGCGCCTGTCGGCCGAGTCCGGGTACTCCCGTTTCCCGGTGATCGACGCGCAGGCCGGGATCCTCGGATACCTGCACGTCAAGGACGCCCTGGATGCGGACGGGCCGGAGCGGGACGAGCCCTTCCCGGTGTCCGCGCTGCGTCCGATCGCCCAGGTACGGGCGGAGACCCCGCTGGACGACGTGCTGACCGCGATGCGGCGCAGTCGGACCCACCTGGCGGCGGTCATGGGCTCGGGCGGGGCGATGACGGGCCTGGTCACGATGGAGGACGTGCTGCGCGAGCTGTTCGGCAGGCCGGCCTCCGCCTGAGGTGGCCCCCGCCGCGGCGGTGCCCCCGGCCCTGCGGGGCCGGGGTACCGCGCGGTAGCATCGCTGCGCCATGGAGATGAATGCCTCTTACACCAGTTTCGTCGCGGTCGGCGACTCCTTCACGGAGGGCATGTCCGACCTGCTGCCCGACGGCTCCTACCGCGGCTGGGCCGATCTGCTGGCCGCCCGCCTCGCGGCGCGCGAGCCGGGTTTCCGCTACGCGAACCTCGCGGTGCGCGGGAAGCTGATCGGGCAGATCGCCGAGGACCAGGCCCCGGTCGCGGCGGCGATGGGCGCGGACGTGGTGACGCTGGTCGGCGGTCTGAACGACGCGCTGCGGCCGAAGGTGGACATGGGCAGGGTGCGCGGGTACCTGGAGGAGGCCGTGGGGCTGCTGGCCCCCACGTGCAAGACGCTCGTGCTGATGCGCTCGCCGGGGCGCAACGGGCCGGTGATGGACCGCTTCCGGCCGCGCATGGAGGAGGTCTTCGTCATCATCGAGGAGCTCGCCGCCCGTCACGGGGCCCTGGTCGTGGACCTGTACGGGGCCGGCGTGCTGGCCGATCCCCGGATGTGGGACGTGGACCGGCTGCACCTGACGGCCGAGGGCCACCGCCGGGTGGCCGAGGCGGTTTGGCAGACGCTGGGCCTGCCGCCCGAGCAGGACTGGCGCGCCGAACTCCCGGCCGCCGTGCCGCCGGGCTGGGCCTCGCGCCGCTCGCAGGACCTGAGCTTCGCCCGGCAGCACCTGCTGCCGTGGGTCGGCCGCCGGCTGACGGGCCGCTCCTCCGGGGACGGCCGCCCGGCCAAGCGCCCGGAGCTGCTGCCGTACGAGGTCAGCGCGGGCGAGCCGCTCTCGTAGCAAGGCACAATCCGGGGCAGGGTCCCGACCTGCGTAAACGCACAGCCGCGGCCCAAGTAGAATCCCTACACGTGACTGCCAAGCCCCGCATCCCCAATGTCCTGGCCGGCCGCTACGCCTCCGCGGAGCTCGCCGTCCTGTGGTCCCCCGAGTACAAGGTGACGCTGGAGCGGCGGCTGTGGCTCGCCGTGCTCCGCGCCCAGAAGGACCTCGGCATCGAGGTCCCGGACGCCGCCCTCGCCGACTACGAGCGCGTCCTGGAAACGGTCGACCTCGCCTCCATCGCCGAGCGCGAGAAGGTCACCCGGCACGACGTGAAGGCCCGCATCGAGGAGTTCAACGCCCTCGCCGGCCACGAGCACGTCCACAAGGGCATGACCTCGCGCGACCTCACCGAGAACGTCGAGCAGCTCCAGATCCGGCTCTCGCTGGAGCTGGCCCGCGACCGCACGGTCGCCGTCCTCGCCCGCCTGGGCAAGCTGGCCGGCGAGCACGCCGAGCTGGTCATGGCGGGCCGCTCCCACAACGTCGCCGCGCAGGCGACCACCCTGGGCAAGCGCTTCGCGACGGCGGCCGACGAGCTGCTGGTCGCCTACGCCCGGCTGGAGGACCTGCTCGGCCGCTACCCGCTTCGCGGGATCAAGGGGCCGGTCGGCACCGCGCAGGACATGCTCGACCTGCTGGGCGGCGACGCCGCGAAGCTGGCCGACCTGGAGCAGCGGATCGCCGCCCACCTCGGCTTCGCCCAGGCCTTCACCTCCGTCGGACAGGTCTACCCCCGCTCGCTCGACTACGACGTGGTCACCGCCCTGGTGCAGCTGGCGGCCGCCCCCTCGTCGATCGCGAAGACGATCCGCCTGATGGCCGGCCACGAGCTGGTCACCGAGGGCTTCAAGCCCGGCCAGGTCGGCTCCTCCGCGATGCCGCACAAGATGAACACCCGCTCCTGCGAGCGCGTCAACGGCCTGATGGTCATCCTGCGCGGCTACGCCTCGATGACCGGCGAGCTGGCCGGCGACCAGTGGAACGAGGGCGACGTGTCCTGCTCCGTGGTCCGCCGGGTGGCCCTGCCCGACGCGTTCTTCGCGTTCGACGGCCTGCTGGAGACCTTCCTGACGGTCCTCGACGAGTTCGGCGCCTTCCCGGCCGTCGTGGCCCGCGAGCTGGACCGCTACCTGCCGTTCCTCGCGACCACCAAGGTCCTGATGGGCGCGGTGCGGGCGGGCGTCGGCCGCGAGGCCGCCCACGAGGTCATCAAGGAGCACGCGGTGGCCTCCGCGCTCGCCATGCGCGAACAGGGCGCCGAGCGCAACGAGCTGCTGGACAAGCTGGCCGCCGACGAGCGGATGCCGCTGGACCGGGCCCAGCTCGACGCCCTGATGGCCGACAAGCTGTCCTTCACGGGCGCGGCCGGTGACCAGGTCGCCACGGTGGTCTCTCGTATCGAGGCGATCGCCAAGCAGCACCCGGAGGCCGCCGGGTACGCGCCGGGGTCGATCCTCTGACCCCCGAGGAGCTGAGCGCCGCCCGTGACCGCGTCCTCCCGGACGTGGTCGCGGGCGGTCTGCGTGTGCTGTTCTGCGGGATCAACCCCGGTCTCCTCTCCGCCGCGACGGGCCATCACTTCGCCCGCCCCGGCAATCGCTTCTGGCCGGTCCTGCACCTGTCCGGCTTCACCCCGCGCCGCCTGGACCCCGCGGAGCAGGAGGAGCTGCTGACCTACCGGCTCGGCATCACCAACGTCGTCGCCCGCGCCACGGCCCGGGCCGACGAGCTGAGCGCCGAGGAGTTCCGCGAGGGCGGCCGCATCCTGACCTCGAAGGTGGAACTGCTGCGCCCGCAGTGGCTGGCGGTCGTCGGAGTCACCGCCTACCGCACGGCCTTCGGCGAGAGGAAGGCCCAGATCGGCCCCCAGGACCGGACCATCGGCTCCACCCGAATCTGGGCACTCCCCAACCCCAGCGGCCTCAACGCCCACTGGAGCGCGGAGTCCATGGCCCAGGAGTACGCCCGCCTCCGCACGGCCGCCGAACAGACCCCGGACACCGCCTAGGGCGGGTCGATCACCGTCACCGCGGCCATGAGCTGCGGTGAGTGGTCGGCGCCCCACCGGGCCTCGTAGACGGCGACCCAGCGGTCCTCGACCCGCCAGAGGTGAAGGTGGTCGCTGGTGTCGCCGATCTCCTGCCACGGCTGCGGCACCTCGCGCGCCTGCGTCCGCAGCCGCAGGCTGTCGAGAGTGAACCGGTCCGGCTTGCCCCAGCGCTCCTCCAGCCGCAGGGCCAGGGCCTCGAACTCGGCGGCCTCCTGGTCCTCGTGCGCCAGGCGATCGGCCGCGTCCTCGTCCCCGTACCACCGGCTGCCGCCCA
This sequence comes from Streptomyces sp. NPDC051582, assembly GCF_040681715.1. Taxonomy (NCBI): domain Bacteria; kingdom Bacillati; phylum Actinomycetota; class Actinomycetes; order Kitasatosporales; family Streptomycetaceae; genus Streptomyces; species Streptomyces sp. NPDC051582. The sequence continues at coordinate 72,811 of NZ_JBFAZJ010000013.1, read as the reverse complement.
GCTCGGCGAGGTGGTAGCCGGGCCCGCTGGTGCCCACTTCGGACCTGCCCCGCACGTCGGGGAAGGCACGCGTCCGGAGCCGGTCGATCGTGTCGAGATGCTCTGCCGTGGTCATGCCGTCAGTATCGCGCCGGGGTCTGACAACTGGCCCGGCGTCACGCGTCCCGCCGGCGCACCGCCAGCCAGCCTCCGGCCAACGCGGCCGCCGCCCACAGCGCGAGCACCCCGAGGCCGCTCCAGGGACCGAGCCGACCGGTGGACTCCATGTGCAGGACGAGCTGCCCCGCCTGGTCCGGCAGGAACTCGGCGACACCGCCCGCGGCCTGGCCGATGATGAACGGCACCATGACGACGAAGGGTATGAGCACGCTCAGCACGATCGCCGCACTGCGCAGCACCGCCGTCAGTCCGGCCGCGAACAGGGCCATGAGCGTCAAGTACACCCCACTGCCGAAGACGGCCCGAAGGGTGCCCGGGTCCCCGAGCGACAGCGCGTACCGGCCCATGAACGCCTGGCCCAGGACGAACGTGAGCAGTCCCGTGACCTGGCCCACCAGGAAGGCGAGCGCACCCACCATGGCGATCTTCGACAGGTAGAAGCGCGTCCGGTTCGGCACCGAGGTCAGCGTCGTGCGCAGGGCGCCGTTGTGGAACTCGGCGGCCAGCGCGCTCGCCCCGAAGGTGAACGCCGCTATCTGGCCGAAGTTGATGCCGTAGAAGGCTCCGAGCAGTGGGTCCTCCCCCAAGCCGCCTGCCTCCGCCTGGCCTATGGCGGCGGCCGCCAGCGCCTGTATTCCGGCGGTGGCCACGAACATGGCGATCAATGCCCCGAACGTGCCGCGCAGGGACCGTATCTTGATCCATTCGGAGTGCAGGACGGGGACGGTGGGCAGAGCGGCGCTCATGGCGAGGCCTCCTTGGGTCTGGGTGAAAGTCAGTGGGTGGCGGCGAACTGGGCGTGATCGGCCGTGAGGTCGAGGTAGGCCTGCTCCAGCGAGGCGCGCTCGTCGGAGAGTTCCAGCACGGGGATGCCTTCGCGGGCGGCCATGCCGCCGAGCTGCTCGGCCCGTATGCCCTCCACGGTCCAGCGCTCGCCGTCGGCGGCCGCCAACTCGAAGCCGTCCCGGGCCAGGGCCGCCCGGAGCCGGATCGGATCCGAGGTGCGCAGCCGCACCTTCGGGGTGCTGCGGGCCTCGATGAACTCCTCCATCGAGGAGTCGGCCAGCAGCCTGCCCTGCCCGAGCACGACCAGGTGGTCGGCCAGCGCCGCCGTCTCGGACATCAGATGGCTGGAGACGAGCACCGTGCGGCCCTCGGCGGCGAGGCCCCGCATCAGCTCGCGGATCCAGATGATCCCTTCGGGGTCGAGCCCGTTGGTGGGCTCGTCCAACAGCAACACCTCGGGATCCCCCAGCAGCGCGGCCGCTATGCCGAGCCGCTGGCGCATGCCGAGCGAGAACGTCTTGATCCGCCGCTTCGCCGCCGAGGCTATCCCCGCCTGCTCCAGCACCTCTTCCGCCCGGCGCACCGGAATGCGGTTGGCGGCGGCCAGGAAGCGCAGGTGGTCACGGGCGGTGCGGCCGCCGTGGGCCGCCTGGGCGTCCAGGAGTGCACCGACCCGGCGGAGCGGGTCGGGGAAGTCGGTGAACCGGGCCCCGCCGATGGTGGCCGTGCCGGAGGTGACGCGGTCCAGGCCCAGCAGCAGACGCATCGTGGTGGATTTGCCGGCGCCGTTGGGGCCGAGGAATCCGGTGACCCGCCCCGGCAGGACGTCGAAGGTGAGGTGGTCCACGGCCGTGGTGCGGCCGTATTCCTTGGTCAGTTCTCGGATCTCGATGCTGTTCATGGCTCAAGGCTCGCCGTCCGCCCCACCCCCCTTCCTCCCCCATGCGAGGGTGCCGTCTCCCCCACGTGGGGGAGACGCATCGTGGCCGGTCACTGCCACGATGGGGGCATGTACCGACTGCTCCGTGCCCCGTTCCAACCGGTGACCTACTCACGCTGGTTGCATCTGTGCGTGCCCGTGCTGCTGCTGGCCCTGTGGATGTTCATAGAGCCGGCGTGGCCGTGGATGCCGTTGGTCATCGTCATACCGTTCGGCCTGGTGCCGTGGGTGCGGCTGGCGGAGGGGCTTCAGGCACAGTTCCTGCTCACACCGCACGATCGCGGCGCCCACGACAGCGGCATCAGTGCCGCGCCGTCGGCGCGGTGGGGCGACCGCTGGCGGACCCTCCTGTGGCTCGAAGCGCGGCTCGCCATCGCGCTCGCCGCCATGGCCGCGACCGTGTGGCTCCCCACGGTCACGGTCGAACTGATCGCGGCCGCGCTCGGGCATCCACTCGGTTCGGACCTCATGATCCCTTTCGCTCCCCCGCGTTGGGCCGCCGCTCTGCTCGTTCCGGTCCCGTTGGTCCTCCTCATCGTCATAGTGGTGCTCCTGGGCGAGCTGGTCACCGCGATCGCGCGCCGACTTCTGGGGCCTTCGGCCGCCGAGCGGCTCACCGCCCTGGAAGCCCGCACCGAGCAGCTGTTGGAGCGCACCCGCATCGCGCGGGAGCTGCACGACTCGATCGGGCACGCCCTGACGGTGGCAGTGGTGCAGGCGGGGGCGGCCCGGGCCGCGGGCAACCCCGAGTTCACCGACCGGGCGCTGAGCGCGATCGAGGAGACGGGCCGGGCCGCGCTGGAGGACCTGGAACGGGTCCTGCTGGTCCTGCGGGAGTCGGCGCAGCCCGTGTCGCAGCGGCCGACGCTGGCCGAGGCGGACCGCCTGCTGGAGTCGGCCCGGGCCTCGGGCTCGGAGGTCGACGCCCAACTGATCGGTCCGCTGGAGCAGTTGCCGGGCCCGGTCACCCGGGAGGGCTACCGGATCCTGCAAGAGGCGCTCACGAACGTACTGCGGCACTGCGGTCCGGTACCGGTCCGGGTCCGGGTGGAGATGGCCGTCGGCAGGCTGGACATGGAGGTCACGAACCCGCTGCCGGAGGAGCCCGCCTTCAGCCCCGGCGGCGGGAGCGGGCTGCGCGGGATGCGGGAGCGGGCCGCGCTGCTCGGCGGAGAGGCCGAGACCGGTCCCTTCGAGGGCAGTTGGAGGGTGCGCGCCCGGCTCCCGCTGGAACGAATACGCTGACCGGATGCCGGTTACCGTTCTGCTCGTCGATGACGAACCCCTGGTGCGCGCGGGTCTGCGTGCCGTCCTGGATGCCCAGCCCGACATCGAAGTGGTGGGTGAGGCGGCCGACGGGGCCTCCGTGGTCCCCCTCGTGCGGCAGCTGAGGCCGGACGTGGTGGCCATGGACGTACGGATGCCGCTGCTCGACGGGATCGAGGCGACGCGGGCCGTGCTGCGGACCGTGGACTCCCCGCCGAAGATCCTCGTGGTGACCACGTTCGAGAACGACGAGTACGTGTACCAGGCACTGCGGGCCGGTGCGGACGGGTTCTTGCTGAAGCGGGCCCGCCCCTCCGAGATCGTGCACGCGGTACGGCTGGTGGCCGAGGGCGAGACGCTGCTGTTCCCGGCGGCCGTGCGGGCGCTGGCCGCCGAGTACGGGAACCGGCAGGCGCGGGCGGTGCTGGAGCGGGCGGCGCTCACCGAGCGGGAGGAGGCCGTGCTGAGGCTGATGACGCGCGGGCTGACGAACGTCGAGATCGCCAAGGAGCTGATCGTCGGCACGGAGACGGTGAAGTCCCATGTGAGCGCGATTCTGGGCAAGCTGGGAGCGCGGGACCGGACCCAGGCGGTGATCACGGCGTACGAGTCGGGCTTCGTCGCCCCGGCCTGAGGGAGAAGCCGGTTCCGGCCGATGGGGGGCTGCGTCTCGCAGCGCCCCCCGGCGCACAGTACGATCCGGCAGACAAGCTCGCTAGCTGGGAGGACACACGTTGGGGCAGCTGACCGGCGGGGACCCCTCTCTGCTCCGGCGGATCAATTCGGCCGTGGTGCTGCGTGCGCTGCGGGCGGCCGGATCGCCGACCCTCACCGACCTCACCCGGGTGACCGGGCTGTCCCGGCCGACCGTCGAGGGCGTGGTCGAGGGGCTGATCGGGACCGGGCTCGTCGTCGAGGCCGGCGCGGAGGAGGGTGCGCGGCGCCAGGGCCGGCCGGCCAGGCGCTACCGCTTCCGGGCCGAGGCGGGGCATCTGCTCGGCATCGAGATCGGCTCGCACCGGGTCGCCGTGCTGCTCTCCGGGCTGGACGGGCGGGTCATCGGCGCCGGCACCAAGGAAGTCGCCGAGACGGCGTCCGCCGACGAGCGGCTGGAGCGGGTGCGGGCGGCCGTGGCCGACCTGCTGCGCCGGGCCGGGGTACCGCGGGACTCCCTGCGGGCGGTCGGCGTCGGCAGCCCCGGGATCGTGGAGGCGGACGGCACCGTGCGCCTGGGCACGGCCCTGCCGGGCTGGACGGGCCTGCCGCTCGGGGAGCGGCTGCGGCGCTCGTTCCGCTGCCCGGTGCAGGTGGAGAACGACGCCAACGCGGCCGCGGTCGCCGAGCACTGGAAGGGCGCCGCCCAGGACACCGACGACATGGTGTTCGTGATGGCGGGGCTCAGCCCCGGCGCGGGCTCCTTGATCGGAGGCCGACTGCACCGCGGGTACGGCGGGGCGGCCGGTGAGATCGGCGCCCTGCACCTGCTGGGCCGCGACGTGACGCCCGAGAAGCTGCTGTCCACGACCGGCGAACCGCTGCACCCGCTGGACGAGCAGGCGGTGGCCGAGGTGTTCACGATGGCCCGCCGGGGCGACGAGCGGGCCGTGGCCGCGGTGGAGCGCTTCATCCAGCGGCTGGTGCACGACGTGGCGGCGCTGGTCCTGGCCATGGATCCGGAGCTCGTCGTGGTCGGCGGCTGGGCGGCCGGCCTGGACGGGGTCCTGGATCCCCTGCGCCGGGAACTGGAGCGCTACTGCCTGCGCCCCCCGAGGGTGGCGCAGTCACTGCTGGGCGAAGCCGCGGTGGCCACCGGAGCCCTGCGCCTGGCGCTGGACCACGTGGAGGAAGAGCTCTTCGCGGTGGAGAAGACGGTCACGACCCGCCGCCGCTGAACCGCCGCGGCGGGGAAGCGATACGGCCCGCTCCCGGCGGGTGGGCCGGGAGGGGGCCCTCGAAGAGCCCGGCGGGGACGCAGGAGCCGGCGGGGACGCCGGATCAGGAGGCGACGCGGGCTTCGTGCGTTATCTCCACGTCGCCCGAGTCTGCGAAGGTCAGGCGGCAGGTGTCGGCGCGGTACGTGGCCACCGAGACGGCCGCCGTCCCCGCGGCGGTGAAGTACCGGGTCGTGACCACGAGCACCGGCGCACCCGGCAGCCGGTCCAGTTCCTTGGCGTCGTCGGCGCGCGCCGAGCCGAGCTCCACCGAGCGGTCCTGCCCGTCCAGGGCGAGCCGCTGGAGCTCGCGCAGCACCGCCCGGGCGCGGGCGGTTCCGGCCGGGTCGTCGATGGCGGAGAGGCCGGGCACGGAAGCGGCCGGGACGTACAGCAGCTCGGCGGCGACGGCCTGCCCGTGGGAGACCCTGGTCCGGCGCACGATGTGCACGGGCTGGTCGGCGGCGGCGCCACCCAGCAGCTTCAGGACGGCGGCGGACGGCAGAGCGGCAGCGGCAGCGGTCCCGTCCGCGTCCACGAGCTCCCAGCCGTCGACGCTCTCGCCGGGCCAGCCCTGCCCCGCGCTGCCGACGGCGACGCCGACCCGCGGCGGTGCCACGGTGGTGCCGACCCCGCGGCGGCGCTGCAGCCGCCCTTCGAGTTCGAGCTGCTCCAGGGCCTGTCGCAGGGTCGCGCGGGCGACTCCGAAGCGGGCGGCGAGCTCACGCTCGTTCGGCAGGATCTCACCCACCGCGAAGTCCTGGTCGAGCGCTTCGCTGAGGACGGTCTTGAGGTGCCAGTACTTAGGCTCCGGCACCGTTTCGAGCTGCGTGGTCCCCACCCTGAGTCCTCCTGCCATCGCTGCAATCGCCGTGTTCCAGCGGCAGTTCCGCGCCTTTGTTTATTAAAGGTTCCTGCACTATCCCTGCGACGATAGGACGGCACACCCCCTTGGTCAAGACCAATCCTCACCCCTTTACCGGGCAGATCGGGCATACGTATCAAGCCGTTCACGCGATGTTCTCGCTCACCGCGACACGCGCCGGAGGCTTGTCCCGCCGGGCTACCGGGCGGTAATCATGGCGGTAGTCATTACTGACAACCTGTCTCACACGCGTCCACCCGACGAGGAGCAGCATGACCGCCACGGTCTCCTTCCCGATCGAATCGCCGCTGGGCCCCCGCACCGCCACCGTCGCCTACGAGCGCAAGGGCGCGGGCACACCGCTCCTCCTGCTGCACGGCATCGGCCACCACCTCCAGGCCTGGCACCCGGTGACCGACATCCTGGCCGCCGAGCACGACGTGATCGCCGTCGACCTGCCCGGCTTCGGCGCCTCGGGGCCGCTGCCCCAGGGGGTCCCGTACGACCTCGGCACCTTCGTCCCGGCTCTCGGCGCGCTCTGCGCGGCCCTCGGTGTCGAGCGCCCGCACGTCGTCGGCAACTCCCTCGGCGGACTCCTCGCCCTGGAGATGGGCCGGAGCGGCCTCGTCCGCTCGGTCACCGCGCTCTCCCCCGCCGGGTTCTGGACCGAGGCCGAGCGCAAGTACGCCTTCGCCACCCTGCGCGCGATGCGCGTCGGCGCCCTCACGCTGCCCCCTTCCACCCTGGAACGGCTCTCGCGCAGCGCCGCCGGCCGGGCCGCGCTCACGGGCACCATCTACGCGCACCCGGCCCGCCGTTCCCCGGAGGCCGTGGTCGCCGAGACCCTCGCCCTGCGCGACGCCACCGGCTTCGAGGAGACGCTGGCCGCGGGCCGCTCCGTACGGTTCACCTCGGACGTGCCCGGCCTGCCGGTCACCATCGCCTGGGGCTCCCGCGACCGCCTGCTCCTGCCCCGCCAGGGCGTACGCGCCAAGCACACGGTGCCGGACGCCCGCCTGGTCCGGCTCCGCGGCTGCGGCCACGTACCGATGAACGACGACCCGGCGCTGGTCTGCCGCGTGGTTCTGGACACGGTGCGCGCCACAACCGGCCATTCGGCCTGAGCGGCTGACGGCTGTTCATCCACGGTTCGGTTGGGCGACGCGGGCGGGCCCGTGTGCGACGGCACACTGGTCCGACCCGTCCCCGCCGGCCCCTGGAGACGCTCCGATGGCACCGATGCCGCACACCCGACGGTCCCTGCTCGGCGGTTCACTCGCCGTTCCGGTGGGCCTTGCCCTGTCCGGCGCGCTCGCCGCGCCCGCGTTCGCCGCGCCCACCACCGCCGCGGCGTTCACCCGCTCCGGGCGCCCGAGCGCGCCGTGGGGCACCCAGTCCGGTGAGATCACCGCGCACTCGGCCACCGTCTGGACGCGCGCCGACCGCCCCGCGCGGATGTACGTCGAGACCTCCCCGAGCGAATCGTTCCGCTACGGCGTCCGGCGGCACGGCGGCCCCTTCCTCGGCCCCGCCACAGACTTCACCGGCACCGCGACCCTGCGCGACCTCCCGCCCGGGCAGCAGATCCACTACCGGGTGGTCCTGGCCGACCCGGACGACCCGCGCCGCACGGGCGAGCCGGTCCGCGGCACCTTCCGGACCACCCCCGTCTCCCGCCGCCACGACGTGCGCTTCCTGTGGTCCGGAGACCTCGCGGGACAGGGCTGGGGCATCAACCCCGACCTCGGCGGCTACCGCGTGTTCGACGAGATGCGCCGGCGCGACCCCGATTTCTTCCTCTTCAGCGGGGACACCATCTACGCCGACGGGCCGATCCAGGCCTCCGTCCCGCTGCACGACGGCAGCATCTGGCGCAACATCACCACCGAGGAGAAGGCGAAGGTCGCCGAGACCCTCGACGAGTTCCGCGGGAACTTCCGCTACAACCTGCTCGATCACAACCTCCGCGACTTCAACGCCCAGGTACCGGTCCTCGCCCAGTGGGACGACCACGAGGTGCGCAACAACTGGTACCCCGGCCAGGTGATCGACGACCCCCGCTACACCGTGCGCGACGTCGACACCCTCGCCGGCCGCGCCCGCCGCGCCTTCGGCGAGTACTTCCCGGTCACCGACCTCCGCGGCGGCCGCGCCGAGGGCCGCATGTACCGGGTGATGCGGTACGGGCCGCTGCTCGACGTGTTCGTCCTCGACATGCGCACCTACCGCGACGCCAACTCCCCCGGCCGCCAGACAACGGACCCGGTCGGCATCCTGGGCCGGGAGCAGCTGGCCTGGCTCAAGCGCGAGCTGTCGCGCTCCCGCGCCACGTGGAAGGTCATCGCCGCCGACATGCCGCTGGGCATCGTCGTCCCCGACGGGACCGAGAACTTCGAGGCCGTCGCCCAGGGCGACCCGGGCGCCCCGCTCGGCCGCGAGCTCCAGATCGCCGAACTCCTGCGCCACATCAAGCACCAGCGCATCACCGGCACCCTCTGGCTCACCGCCGACGTCCACTACACGGCCGCGAACCACTACGCCCCCGAGCGGGCCGCCTTCACCGACTTCGCGCCGTTCTGGGAGTTCGTCTCCGGCCCCGTCGGCGCGGGCGGGTTCCCCGCCGGGAAGCTCGACGCCACCTTCGGCCCCGAGACCGCGTACGTCCAGTCGGCCCCGGTCGCCAACATGTCACCGTCCGAGAACCCCCCGTACTACGGGGAGGTCGAGATCGACGGCGAATCCGGGGAGCTCACCGTCCGGTTGCGCCGCCAGGGAGGCGGCGTCCTGTTCACCACCTCGCTCCAGCCCGGACGCGTGGGTCAGTAGCGACCCCAGGTCCGGAGCCCGGGAGAGCCGCGTCCGCGGGCGGCCGGCGCCGGAGCCGGGGAGGTTCCGGCGCCCCGGCTCCGGCTCCCCCGGCCCGCCGCCGCGGATTCCGGATGCCTGCACCCCGTTCGAAGAACCGGGCGAAATCGGCCAGATGGATACTTAACCAGGCGGACACAGATCGTTCGTGATCACGCAACACCCCTGCGTCACAGTGGCATGCATGACTGAACGCAACCACGTCCCCGCCCAGCGCCACCACCGCCACCACTGGCGCCGCGACCTCGTCGAACTGGCCGCACTGTTCTGCGCCGTCGCGGTCGCCGACGGCATCGCCAATCTCGTCGCGCACGGCCCCGACGGCCCGGTCCTGCTCATCGCCTCGGCCGTCGCGCTGCTCGTCACGACGGCCTTCCACACCTGGTGGGCGCGCCGCCACAACAGCCATGCACCGCCGCCGAGCGCGGCGCCCTCCGATCCGGCCGCGGGCGCCGATCCGGCAGCGTCCGCGCCCGAGAGCGCCACCGCCCCCACCACCTCGCTGTGGCGGATGCGGACGACCGTACGGGACGAGCCCGGCAGCCTGGCCGCGATCTGCGGCGCGCTCGCCCACCACCGGGTCGACGTCCTGACCCTCCAGACCCACCCGCTCCCCGAGGGCGGCACCGTCGACGAGTTCCTGCTGCGCTCCCCGCACCTGCTGACCTCCGCCGAACTCTCGCGCGCCGTCGCCGGAGCCGGCGGCCACAGCACCTGGATCGAACGCGCCGACGCCCACGATCTCGTCGACACCCCGACCCGCGTCCTGGGCCTGGCCACCCGCACCGCCCTGGACGCCGCCGAGCTGCCGCTGGCGCTGCGCCAGCTGCTCGGCCGCTGCACCATCCACTCGATCCCGGCCACCACCCTCTCCGGCCGCCCCAACGCGGGCGCCGACGCCCCGGTCGAGGGCGTCCTGGAGGCGACGGTGATGCGGCTGCGCGACCCCTCCGGGGGCGCCATCACCGTCGAGCGCCCGTACCTGCCGTTCACCCCGACCGAGTTCGCCCGGGCCCGCGCCCTCGTCGAGCTCGACGCCCGGCTCGGCCCGCGCGTCCCGCGCAGCCAGGACGTGCTGACCCTGCCCGAGGGCAACGAGATCACGGTGCGCCGCGCCGACGGCTCCGACCTCGCCGCCGCCCGCGCGATGCACGACCGCTGCTCCGATCGCACCCTGGGTCTGCGGTACCACGGTCCCGTCGCCGACGCCGACCGCTACCTCGGCCACCTGCTGAGCCCCCGGTTCGGCCGTACGCTGGCCGCCACCACCGCGTCCGGCAAGCTCGTCGCCCTCGGCCACCTGCTGTGGGACGGGGACGAGACCGAGGTCGCGCTCCTGATCGAGGACGACTGGCAGCGCCGCGGCATCGGCTCCGAACTGCTGGGCCGCCTCATCGCGATGGCCACCGAGACCGGTTGCGACAGCGTGTACGCCGTCACCCAGTCCTCCAACACCGGCATGGTCGCGGCCATGCGCGGCCTCGGCCTCCCCCTCGACTACCAGATCGAGGACGGCACCCTTGTGATCACGGCCCGGCTGGACACGACCCCGGCCGTCTCCGGCGCCGCGTACGAGCTCCCGCGCGCGCAGCAGCCGTACGGGCAGCAGCCTCACGGGCAGCAGCCGTACGGGCAGCAGCGCTCCCGCTGAACCGCGCGCGGCGGGATCCCGGCACGGCATCCGCTGTGGACCCGGCTCCGGACCGGCACCGCCACACCCGGCCGACACCGGCGCCCGGCCGCCGACCGCACGGGAGCGGGGGGCAGGCTCCGCCGCTCCCGTGCACGTCAGGAGGCTGACAGCGAACGGTGATGACGCGGGGCCGTCCTCCGTACGAAGATGGCCGCATGTCAGAGACCCTTCGCAGCGACAGCGCCTCCCGGCTGCCCCGCCAGGTCGCCGACGCCTATGTCGACGACCTCATTGCCATCGATCCGATCTCGGGCACCTATCTCGGTGTCGCGGCGTGCTCCAGCCGACTCCCGGACTTCTCGCCGGCCGGCCGTGCGGCCGCCGCCGACCTGTCCCGTTCCACCCTCGCCCGCCTCGACGCCGCCGAGCGGCTGCCCGGCGCCGACAGCGACGCCGAGCGCCGCTGCGGCCGGCTGCTGCGCGAGCGCCTCAACGCCGAACTGGCGGTGTACGAGGCGGACGAGGACCTGCGCTCCGTCAGCAACATCCACTCGCCCGCCCACGCCGTCCGCGACGTCTTCACCTTGACCCCGTCCGACACGGACGAGGACTGGACCGCCATCGCCGAGCGGCTGCGCGCGGTCCCCGCCGCCCTCGCCGGCTACCGCGAAAGCCTCGCACTCGGCCTGGACCGCGGCCTGTACGGGGGCCCGCGCGCCACGGCCACCTTCATCGACCAGCTCACCACCTGGGCGGGCGAAGACGGCGAGGGCGAGGGCAGTGAGAGCGAGGACGGTGAGGGCGAGGGCCGCGGCGAGGCCTTCTTCGGCGAACTCGCCTCCCACGGCCCGCAAGCGCTGCGCACCGGACTGGAAGAAGCGGCCGCCGGAGCCACCGCGGCCGTCGCCGAACTGCGCGACTGGATGCGCGACGTGTACGCGCCCGCCGTCGCCGACGCGCCGGACCCGGTGGGCCGCGAGCGCTACGCCCGCTGGTCCCGGTACTTCAACGGCACGGACCTGGACCTGGACGAGGCGTACGCCTACGGCTGGTCGGAATACCACCGGCTGCTCGCCGAGATGAACGCGGAAGCCGCCAAGATCCTGCCGGGCGCAGGTCCCTGGGAAGCGCTCAAGCACCTCGACGAACACGGCACCCACATCGAGGGCGTCGAGGAGGTCCAGGCCTGGCTGCAGGGCATCATGGACGAGGCCATCGAGAACCTCGACGGCACCCACTTCGAGCTCGCCGAGCGCGTGAAGCGGGTGGAATCCATGATCGCCCCGCCGGGCGGCGCGGCGGCCCCGTACTACACGAACCCCTCGGAGGACTTCTCCCGTCCGGGGCGCACCTGGCTGCCGACGATGGGCCAGACCCGCTTCCCGGTGTACGACCTGGTCTCCACCTGGTACCACGAGGGCGTTCCGGGCCACCACCTCCAGCTCGCGCAGTGGGCGCACGTCGCCGACCGGCTCTCCCGCTACCAGGCGAGCGTCGGCCTCGTCAGCGCCAACGTCGAGGGCTGGGCGCTGTACGCCGAGCGGCTGATGGACGAGCTCGGCTACCTCAAGGACGCCGAGCAGCGGCTGGGCTACCTGGACTGCCAGATGATGCGCGCCGCCCGCGTCATCGTGGACATCGGCATGCACCTGGGTCTGGACATCCCGGCGGATTCGCCGTTCCACCCGGGCGAGCGCTGGACGGTGGAACTGGCCCAGGAGTTCTTCGGCCTGCACAGCGGCCGGCCGGCGGACTTCATCGAGAGCGAGGTGACCCGCTACCTGTCGATGCCGGGCCAGGCGATCGGCTACAAGCTGGGCGAGCGGGCCTGGCTGCTCGGCCGGGACAACGCCCGCGCCGCGCACGGCGACTCCTTCGATCTGAAGGCGTGGCACATGGCGGCGCTGTCGCAGGGCTCGCTGGGCCTGGACGACCTGGTGGACGAGCTGTCGAAGCTCTGACCGAGCGCGGTCGCTCCTCTGACCGACCGCGGTCGCGTACGGGCCGCCCGCACCCTCACGAGGGAGTGGGCGGCCCGTACGGCGTTCCCGGCGCGCGGGCGTCCCTCAGCAGCCGCAGTCGTCGGAGTCGGTCGGCGCGGTCAGCGGGTCCGCCGCGGTGCGCCGCTCGCTGCCCTGCCAGGTCTCGACCTCGAAGCCCTCGCGGATCCAGTACTCGATGCCGCCGAGCATCTCCTTGACCTGGAAACCGAGCTGGGCAAGGGCGAGGGCGGAGCGGGTGGCTCCGTTGCAGCCGGGGCCCCAGCAGTACGTGACCACCGGAAGGCTCTTGTCGAGCAGCCGCTCGGCCTGTTCCGGGATGAGGGCGGTCGGCAGGTGGACCGCACCCGGCACGTGGGCCTGGTCCCAGGCCGGGGTCGAGCGGGAGTCGAGCAGCTGGAAGCCGAGCTCGGAGCCCTGCTCGCGGTGGGCCTTGAAAGCGGCGGCGACATCGGACACGTCCGCGTGGAAGGCGAGGCTCGCGGCGAAGTAGGCGGCGGCCGCGGCCGGCGCGGCCGGAGGCACCCGGAGCACGGGGTTCGCGGCGGAAGCCGGGGCGGTGGTGGCGGGGGCGGTGTGGGCCGGGGCGGTGGTGTTCCGTGTCGTCGTCATGGCTTTGAATCTACGAGCCCCTGATCATCTCGGGAAGCGCCTTTCCCCGGCCTTCCCCTTGTTCGGCCGGGGATTCCCCTGGTACATCTGCATCATGACCGACTATTCCCCTGACGCCACCGACTGGCGCATCCTGACGGCCCTCCAGGAGGACGGCCGGGCGAGCTTCGCCGACCTCGCGCGCACCGTCTCGATGTCCGCGAGCGCGGTCACCGAACGGGTGCGCCGCCTGGAAGAGGCCGGCGTGATCACCGGGTACACCGCCGTGGTCGACCCGGAGAAGCTGGGCAAGTCCATCCTGGCGCTGGTCCGGCTGCGCTATCCGCACGGCAACTACAAGCCCTTCCACGACCTGCTGGAGGCGACCCCGGAGATCCTGGAGGCCCACCACGTCACGGGCGACGACTGCTTCGTGCTCAAGGTCGCCACCCGCTCGATGGGCCACCTGGAGGAGGTCGCGGGCCGGATCTCGGGCCTCGGCTCCGTCACCACGAGCATCGTGTACTCCTCCCCCCTGTCCCGGCGCCCGCTGAGCCCGTGAATCCCGCGTCGCGGGAACCGGGGCTCAGTCGGTGAGGCTCAGTCGGTGAGGGAGGCCGTGCGATGACGGACCAGCGAGCCGCCGCGCTGCTTGACGATCTCCAACTGGGCCTGGACGCGCGTGCGCAGGTCGGCGACGTGGCTCACGATGCCGACGCTGCGGTCCCGTTCGCGCAGGGAATCCAGCACGTCGAGCACCTCGTCGAGCGCCTGGTCGTCGAGGCTGCCGAAGCCCTCGTCGATGAAGAGGGTGTCCAGGCGCATGCCGCCCGCCTCGTCGGTGACCACGTCGGCCAAGCCGAGGGCGAGGGCGAGCGAGGCGAAGAAGGTCTCGCCGCCCGACAGCGTGGCCGTGTCGCGCTCACTGCCGGTCCAGGCGTCGACCACGTGCAGCCCGAGGCCGGAACGCCCCCGGCCGCTCGCCTTGGCGTCGGAGTGGACGAGGGTGTAACGCCCGCCGGACATCCGCAGCAGCCGTACCGTCGCGGCGGCCGCCACCTGCTCCAGGCGGGCCGCCAGGACGTACGCCTCCAGCCGCATCTTGCGCTCGTTGTCGGCGGAGGTGCCGGCGGTCAGCCCGGCCAGCCGGGCCACGCGGTCGTAGGCCTCGCGCAGCGGGCCCAGCGCGCGCAGTTCGTGCTCCGCCCGCCGGGAGAGCCCGTCCAGCTCGGCGCAGCGCACCCGGGCCGCGTCCACGGCCGATCCTGCCGTACGCAACTTCGCCGCCGCCCGGGCTTCGTACGCCTCGGCGGCATCCGGCGCGGCCGGGGGCCGGGTCGCGGCCAGGGCCGTGTCGCCCTCGCCGAGCCGGTCGGCCAGCATGGCCTCCTCCGCCTGCCAGGCGTCCAGCTTCCGTTGGAGCGCGGTGCGTTCGTAGTCGGGGAGGACCGCGTCGGCCGCGGCGTCGATGGTGTCGAAGCCGGCCTTGAAGGCGGCGTCGGCGAGCTGCGCGTCGGCCTCCTTGAGCCGGGCGGCGGTGTCCTCGGCCCGGCGCAGCGCGGCCGCGGCGCCCGTGACCATCCGGACCCGGTCCTCCAGGGTCCGGGCACGTGCCGCGACCGTGGGCGCCTCGCCCCGTACCAGGGCCAGCTCCGCCTCCAGCGCGGCCTGCTCCTGGTCCAGGGCCTCGCGCCGGGACGCCCGGCCGGCGGCCCGGCGTTCGGCGTCGAGCCGGTCGGAGCTGCGTACGGCGTGCTCCCGCTCGGCGCCGGCCAGCCGCTCCCGGGCGGCGTGCAGCCCTGCGGCCGCGGCGTGGGCGGCGGCGTGCCGGGAGCTCAGGTCCGAGGTCAGCGCGAGGAGTTCCGCGGTGGTGGCCTCCCCGGCGGCGGCCGCGGCCTCGGCGCGGCCCTCCTGGACGGCGGCGAGCTTGCGCTCGACGGCGGCCCTGCGCTCCTCGGCCTGCTCGTAGCGGGCGTGGGCGGAGTCCTCCGCGGCGCGGTCCACGTGCCCGGGGGCCGGGCGCGCCGGAGCGGGGTGCTCCGCCGATCCGCACACCGTGCAGGCCTGACCGGCCACCAGTGCCTCGGCGAGCTCGGCGGCGATCCCGCGCAGCCGGGCCTCCTTGAGCTCCAGCCAGCGCTCCCGGGCGGCTGTCGATTCCTCCCGTACGGACAGCAGCTCTCCCCCGGCGCGCTCCGCCTCGGCGTCCAGCGCGTCCCGGCGCCGGGCCGCCTTCAGGTGCATCCGGGCCGGCTCCAGCCGCCCCGCGAGCTGCTCGGCCAGGGTCGCGGCCTGCTGGGCGGAGTCCACCCGCTCGGCGAGCGCGGTCCGGGTGGTCTCCCAGCGGGCGAGCCAGTCGGCGGAGTCCCGCAGCTGCTCCTCGGCGTCGCGCGCCTCCCGCTCCAGGGTGGCCCGCTCGCGGCCGATCTCGGCGCTGCGCTGCTCGGACCGCTGGGCGGCACCGAGCGCGCCGAGGTCCTCGCGCAGCCGCTGCTCGACGGCGGACAGCTGCTCGGTGCCCGCCTCGGCGAGGGTGTGCGGGAGGGCCGAGCGGGCGGCCGTCTCCGCGTGGGCGGCGGACAGGTGGGCGGCCGACGCGGCTCCGCGAAGTTCCAGGGCGGGGGCCACCAGGGCGCCCCGCCGGGCCCGGTCCAGCAGGGCGCGGACCCGCTCCCGCTCGGGCTCCGCCTGGGCGAGCAGGGCGGTGCGGCGCGCGGTCTCGGCGTGCCGGCGCTGGAGGCGGTCGAGCTCCCGCTCCTCCTCGGCGGCCCGTCGGGCGGCGGCGTGCCGGCCCTCGACGGCCGCCAGCGCGTACTCGGCGACGGTGAGCCGCTCGCGGGCCGAGCAGCGGGCGACGGCGGCCCAGGCCCGGACGGCGCCGGCCAGCCCGGGATCGCCGGGCTGGTGTCCGGGCAGCGGCCACGCGCGCAGGTCGGCGCTGTCCCCGGCTGCCTGGGCGAGCCTCTGGGCGGCGGCGAGCACCTTCTCGTCGCCGGCCCGGACCTTGGCCTCGGCGGCCCGGCGGCGCTCGGCGAGCAGCTGCTCGACGGCGGCGAAGCGGCGGGTGTCGAAGAGCCGGCCCAACAGACGGCCCCGCGCCGCCTCGTCGGCCCGCAGGAACTTGGCGAACTCGCCCTGCGGCAACAGCACCACCTGGCAGAACTGCTCGCGGCTCATGCCGAGCAGCTGCTCGATCTCCTCGCCGATCTCCTGGTGGGAACGGCTGAGCGCCTGCCAGCGTTCCCCGTCGTACTCGCGCAGCCGGCTCTGCGCCTTGTCCTTGGTGGTGCCGCTGCCGCGCTTCTTCGGCCGGTCCTGCTCGGGGCGCCGGGTGATCTCCAGGCGCCGCCCGCCCGCGGTGAGTTCGAGGGTGACCTCGGTCGGGGTCCCGCCGTCGGCGTGGTCGCTGCGCAGGCTGGTTCCGGGGGCCTGGCGGGGGCCGGGCACCGATCCGTACAGGGCGTAGCAGACGGCGTCGAGGACGGAGGTCTTGCCCGCGCCGGTGGGGCCGTGGAGCAGGAAGATCCCGGCGCCGGACAGCGCGTCGAAGTCGATCTCCTGGGGTCCGGCGAAGGGCCCGAAGGCGGTGATGCCGAGCCGGTGCAGCCTCATCGGCGGGTCTCCTGCCGGCTGTCGTCCGCCCGTACGTCCTCGAAGGCGCCCTGGAGCACGGCCCGTTCGGCCTCGTCCGCGATCCCGCCGCCGCGCACGTGGGCGACGAAGTCCTCCGCGATCTCCTGGTCGCTGCGCCCCTTGAGGCGCTGCGCGTACGAGGCCCCGCCGGACTCCTCACGGTCCTCGGGGTCGAAGGCGAGGCTCAGGGTGTGCGGGAAGCGGGCGGCGAGCCGGGCCATGGGGTCCTCGGGGCGGACCGGGTCGGTGAGGGTGGCCTCGATCCAGGAGTCCTCGTACGCGCCGTACCCGGGCTCCTCCAGCAGCGTGTCGAGCCGTCCGCGGAGCCGGGCGAGCGGGCGCGGCACGGGGGTGTCGAGGCGCTCTGCGGTGATCTCCCCGGCCGGGCCGAGGTCGATCAGCCACATGGTCTTGCGGTGGTCGGCCTCGGAGAAGGAGTAGGCGAGCGGGGAACCGGAGTAGCGGACCCGTTCGTTGATCGTCTGGCAGCCGTGGAGGTGGCCGAGGGCGGCGTAGTCCACCCCGTCGAAGACGGCGGCGGGCACGGCCTCGACCCCGCCGACGGCGATGTCGCGCTCGCTGTCGCTGGCCTGCCCTCCGGTGACGAAGGCGTGGGCGAGGACGACGGAGCGGGTGCCGGGGGCGCGGGCGGCGAGGTCGGCCCGGACCAGGTCCATGGCCGCGCCCAGTACGGCCTCGTGGCTCACCCTGCCCGCGCCGAAGCGGTCCTTCACGAGGGCGGGCTCCAGGTACGGCAGTCCGTACAGGGCCACCTCCCCGTGTACGTCGGCCAGCACCACGGGGTCGGCGCACCCCTCGGGGTCGGTGCGCAGGTGGATCCCGGCCCGGCCGATCAGCCCGGCGCCCACGCCGAGCCGGCGGGCGGAGTCGTGGTTCCCGGAGATCATCACGGTGGGCACGCCGAGGTCGGCGAGCCGGTGCAGGGCCCGGTCGTACAGCTCGACGGCGGGCAGCGGGGGCACGGCCCGGTCGTAGACGTCGCCGGCGACGAGGACGGCATCCACCTCGTGCTCGCGGACGGCCTCGACGAGGTGGTCGATGAAGGCGGCCTGGGCCGCGAGCAGGTTGACGCGGTGGAAGGACCGGCCGAGATGCCAGTCGGAGGTGTGCAGGAGCCTCACTCGCCGGCCCCGCCGGACGTCTGGCCGCACATGTCTCTTCCGTCCCCCTGGTCGTCCCGGTCGTCGCCCGCTCGCTGGGCCCCTCTACGCTAACGCGTCACCGGAGCCCGCACGGCACGTCCTCAGGACGCGTACGTCTCCCCGCCGAGGGTGAGGGTGGCGCTGCCCGCCGTACTGTCGGCGAGCCAGGCCTCGAACGCGGGCAGGTCCGCCTCGGGCAGGGCGACCTCGATCTCGACGGCTGCTCCGTAGCGCAGGTCCACCACGGTCCGGCCGGTGGAGCGCAGGTCGTTCTGGGTCTTGCCGGCCCGCTGGTGGTCCACGGTGACGGTGGCCAGCCGGTAGCGGCGACGGGTGACGGTGCCGAGCTCGTCGAGGGCCTCGCCCACGACTCCCCCGTAGGCCCGGATGAGCCCGCCGGCGCCGAGCTTCACGCCGCCGTAGTACCGGGTGACGACGGCGACGGCGTACCGCACGTCCCGGCGCATCAGCATCTGGAGCATGGGCACCCCGGCGGTGCCGCCGGGTTCCCCGTCGTCGCTGGCCTTCTGCACGGAGGCGTCCGCCCCGACGACGTACGCGAAGCAGTTGTGCGTGGCGGTGGGGTGCTCCTTGCGGACGCGCGCGATGAACTCCTGCGCCTCCTGCTCGGTCGCGGCGGGCGCGAGCGAGCACAGGAAGCGCGAGCGGTTGATCTCCGCCTCGTGCACGCCCTCCCGGGCCACCGTCACGTACTGATCCGACTTCACCGCTCCACCCTAAGCCGTGGCCGGGGCCGACCCGGCCGCCCGCGGGTGCGGCCCGGAACCGATCCGGGAATCGGGCGCGCGGGCCTTCGGTTGATCACTGGTGCGGGCCGCAGTGGCGGGCCGCGTCCGGAAGGCAACAGGAGGCGGCATCCGTGTACGGCGACCCGGCAACCATTCGCAAGATCCTCACCGAGCTCGGCGACACCTGGGCCGTGGTGGGGCTGTCCAACAACCGGGACCGGGCGGCGTACGGGGTGGCCCGCACGCTCCAGCGGTTCGGCAAGCGGGTCGTCCCCGTGCACCCGAAGGCGGAGACCGTGCACGGCGAGCAGGGCTACGCCTCGCTCGCGCAGATCCCGTTCAAGGTCGACGTGGTCGACGTCTTCGTCAACAGCCACCTGGCCGGGGCCGTCGCCGACGAGGCCGTGGCCGCGGGGGCGGACGCCGTGTGGTTCCAGCTCGGCGTGATCGACGAGGCCGCCTGTGCCAGGACCCGCGAGGCCGGGCTGGAGATGGTCATGGACCGCTGCCCCGCCATCGAGATCCCGGCCCTCTGAGCGACCCGTACACGGTGCGCCGCGCCGCCCGAACCACCGTGCGGGGTGTTCCCTGCCCCTTCGGCTGCCGGCGCTCAGGGTGGTCGTGGCCTCCCAGGTCCTGGCCGCCGTGGCGCTCGGCGCGGTCGTCCTGGGCACCGGTGCCCGGCGGGAGGCCGGGCCGCAGCCGTGGTTCGCGGTCGCGGCGGGCCTGGTCGCGCAGGCGTCCGGCACCGGACTCTTCCCCGCCCTGTTCGTCCAACGCGTCACCGACGTGGCCGCGGGCGGCGCGGCGCTGTGGGTCCGGACCCGGCGCGGCGCCCCGGCCCCGCCCGCCGGGAGCGGCTCGCGGATCCCGTGGGGGTTGCTGCCCGCGCCGGCCGCGTTCGTCGTGCTCAAGGAGCGGCTGCGGACCGTCCAGGCGGCCGGGGCCGGACTGGCCCTCGCCGGAACGGTCCTGCTCGCCGCGGGCTAGGGGTGTCCGCAAAGTCCCGCCTGTCCCGCGGCGCCCGGCACGCGCTCTCGCCGCACCGGACACCGCGGGCCCGCCCTGCGGGCGGACGCCGCCACTTCGCGGACACCCCCTAGCGCGTCTGCGCCGCGCGCTCCTCGGCCTCCGTCAGCAGCGCCACCGCGCGCAGCTGCTCCGGCGTCACCCCTTCCGGGATCGGCACCGGCGCAGGGGTCCGCAGGGGCGGCTGCCAACCCGTTTCCGGCTGCCACCGGCGGACGATCCGCGCGGGCGCCCCCGCCACCACGGCGTGGTCCGGCACCTCGCCCCGCACCACGGCTCCCGCGGCCACCACCACGTTGCGGCCCAGCCGCGCTCCGGGCAGGATCACCGCGCCCGTGCCGAGCCAGCAGCCCGGGCCGATCTCCACCGGGGCGCTGCGCGGCCACTGCTTGCCGACGGGCTCGTGCGGATCGTCGTAGCTGTGGTTCGTGGAGGTGATGTACACCCCGGGTCCGCAGAAGGTGTCGTCCCCGATGGTGATCCGGGTGTCGGCTATGACGTGGGTGTCCCGGCCGAGCACGACGCCGTTGCCGAGGACCAGCACCGGCTCGGTCCCGAGGTCGAGGCCCGGCATCATCCCGGCCGTGATCGTGACCTGCTCGCCGATGATGCAGTGGTCGCCGAGGCGGATCCACGGCTCGCCGAAGACCGTGCCCTGAGGGAAGGCGAGGCGGGTGCCGTGCCCGATCGCGCCGAAGCGCAGCTTGCCGGGGGTCTGCGCGGTGACCGCGCCGGCCTGCTGCATCCAGCGCCAGCCGGCGTGGACGGCGCGGTTGGCGAGCCGCCGGCGCAGGGCGGTCAGGGCCGTCAGCGATGAGAACGTGTTCTGGTTCTTCGGCACCGGGTCACCGTAACGCGCCGGGCGCCCCGGGCGCGCCGTGATCTTCACCCCATCGACGGCCGGTCCGGGCCCGTGGCCTACCGTGCCGGTAGCGCGACACGCAGGGCACTCCAGCACACAGGACCGAGGAAGAGAACATGACGTATCACGCGGACCGGGGCCAGGCACTCGTCGCGGGCGTGGGCGGCAAGAGCCCGCAGATCGATCCCACGGCCTTCACCGCGCCGACCTCGGTCGTGGTCGGCGACGTCACGATGGCCCCGAATTCGAGCATCTGGTACTCGGCGGTGCTGCGCGCCGACTGCGGTCCGATCTCGCTCGGAGCGGACAGCAACGTGCAGGACAACTGCACGCTGCACGTCGACCCCGGATTCCCGGTCTCGATCGGCGAGCGCGTCTCGATCGGCCACAACGCGGTGGTGCACGGGTGCACCGTCGAGGACGACTGCCTCATCGGCATGGGCGCCACCGTCCTCAACGGCGCGGTGATCGGTGCGGGCTCTCTGGTCGCCGCGCAGGCGCTGGTCCCGCAGGGCATGGTGGTCCCGCCCGGTTCGCTGGTCGCGGGCGTGCCGGCCAAGGTGCGCCGCGAGCTGACCGAGGAGGAGCGCGAGGGCATCAAGGTCAACGCCCTGATGTACGCGGACCTGGCCAAGCAGCACCGCGCCGCCGTCCAGCCCCTGCCCCCGCAGCCGTAGGGCTTGGGGCTGCAGGGCTGTAGGGCTGTAGGGCTGTAGGGCTGTAGGTACGTACGCCCCGCGGCCGCAGGACGTCCGGCCGCGGGGCACCGGCCGGCTACTCGGCGGCGGCGGCCGCCGTCTGCGTCTCGTTCGCGTTCGCGGCGGCGGCCGCCTTCTTCATCCGGCTGCGCAGCACCAGCGTCACGGTGAGGCCGATCACCAGGGCCAGCACCAGCGCGACCCAGGAGAAGCCCTTCAGCCACGGCTCCGCCACGATGCCGATCGAGTAGATGACGGCCGTGGTGCCGCCGGCCCACAGGATCCCGCCGAGGATGTTCGCGATGAGGAACTTCCAGTACGGCATGTGCAGGACACCGGCCAGCGGTCCGGCGAAGATCCGCAGCAGGGCCACGAACCGCCCGAAGAAGACGGCCCACATGCCCCACTTCTCGAACGCGCGCTCCGCCTGGGCGACGTGCTCCGGCCCGAAGTGCTTGGGGAAGCGCCGGCCCAGGCGCTCCAGCAGCGGCTTGCCGCCCCGGCGCCCGATCGCGTAGCCGATCGAGTCGCCGACGATCGCCCCGGTGGACGCGCAGATCCCCAGGACCACGGGGTCGATCTCACCGTGCTGCGAGGCCAGCAGCGCCGAGCTGACCAGGACGATCTCCCCCGGCAGCGGGATGCCGAGGCTCTCCAGCCCGATGACCAGACCCACCAGGAGATAGATGCTGACCGCCGGAATCGTCTCCAGCCATTCCTGGATGTGCACCGGTACGTCCTCCCGTATCGCGGCGGCGCGTCCGCTGTGACACGCCGAACGGGCAGCCTATCTGCTGTTGACCACAGCCTTTGCCTTCAGGTGGAGTTCGCGCGAGGAACGGCCCGCGAAGACCTCGCGACGGCCTGGACCCAGCACCCAGGCGTGCGCTTCGGGGTCCCAGGAGGACAGCGCGCGGGCATCGACGTCGAGGACCACCCGCTGCGCCTCACCGGGTTCCAGGGTCAGCCGCCGGTAGCCGGCCAGCGCACGCACGGGCTGGTCGAGTTTCAGCTCCGTCGAGGGGCCGACGTACACCTGGGCCACCTCGGTGCCCTTGCGGCGTCCGGTGTTGCGGACCGTGAACTCCACCCGCAGCCCGTCGCGCGCGGGCCGCACGCCGAGGTCCTCGTACTCCCAGGTCGTGTACGAGAGCCCGTGCCCGAACGGGAACAGGGGAGCCACCCGCTGCGCGTCGTACCAGCGGTGCCCGACGTGGACGCCCTCACCGTACTCCTGCCGCCCGCCCACACCCGGGTAGCGCAGCGGGTCACCGCCGACCGGGGTCGCGCGCTCGTCGGCCGGGAAGGTCTGGGTGAGCCGGCCGCCCGGATCCACGTCCCCGAAGAGGACGTCGGCGGTGGCCGCCGCGCCCTCCTGGCCCGGGTAGTACATCTGGAGGACCGCGCCGGTGCGGGAGAGCCACGGCATGGTCGTACTGGAAGAGGTGTTCAGCACGACCGTGGTGCGGGGGTTCACGGCGGTGACCGCCTCGATCAGCCGCGCCTGTCCGCCGGGCAGCCCCAGTGAGCTGCGGTCGGCGCCCTCGGTGGCGTCCTCGTAGGCGAACAGCACGACGCTGTGCGCCTGCTCGGCCGTCTTCACGGCTTCGGCGAGGTCGGCGGCCCGGGTCGCGTTCGTGGTGTGGCGCAGCCGGAACCGCTGGCCCTTGGCCCCGCCCTCGGCGAAGACGGCGAGCCGGTGCGTGCCCGCGGCGAGGGCGAGGGTGCGGCGGCGGACGGTGAGCCCGTCGGGCGCAGCTCCCAGGAGTCCGCCGGCGAACTGCTCGGCCGCGCCCTGCCGGACCGGGAAGAGCTCCTCCCCGTCCAGGCGTACGCCGGGCCGCTTCCCGGTGTAGTGGACGAGCAGCGTCCACTCCTCGTCCGCGGCGAGCGTGAACTCGCCCTGGTGGCTCCAGTTCCGCCCGGCCTCCACGCGCCGGTCGGCGAGGTCGGCGGCCGGGGTGAGCAGCTGCGGGGGCAGCGGTCGCCCGTACAAGTCCTCGCCGAGGGCGTAGCGCACCGTACTGCCGTTCCCGGCGCGCCCCCTGATGGCGTCGAGCGGGGCGGGCGCCCGGTCCGGGACGACGTGCGCGCTGCCCCCGCCGCTGACGAAGGGAGTCTGCCCGGTGGGGCCGATCACGGCGATCGAGCGGGCCGCGGCGCCGGTCAGCGGCAGGGTGGCGTGCTCGTTGCGCAGCAGTACGGCGCCGGCGGCCGCGACCTTGCGGGCGACCCGGGCGCCGGCGGCGGCGTCGCGGGCGGGCCGGGCCGGCGGGCGGGCCGCGAGCAGCCCGAACCGGTCCATGGTGGCCAGGATGCGGCGCACCGCCAGGTCCACGGTGTCCTCGTGGACGGTGCCGCCGCGCACCGCCTGCCGGAGCGGGCCGCCGAAGTGGGTGCCGCCGGGCATCTCCATGTCGAGGCCGGCGCCGATGGCGGCGACGGTGCTGTGGGCTGCGTCCCAATCGGACATCACCCAGCCGCCGAATCCCCAGCGCCCGCGCAGCAGGTCGTCGAGCAAGGGCTTGTTCTCGCAGGCGTAGGTGCCGTTGACCTTGTTGTACGAGCCCATGACCGCGCCGGCCCCGGCGGCGACGGCGGCCTCGAAGCCGCGCAGCTCCGTCTCGTGGAGGGTCTGCTCGGCGACGACGACGTCGACGGTGTCGCGGCTGCGCTCCTGGTTGTTCAGGGCGAAGTGCTTGACGGTGGCGATGAGCCCCTCGTCCTGGATGCCGCGGACCACTTCCGCGACGAGGTCCGCGGTGAGGCGGGGGTCCTCGGCGAAGGTCTCGAAGTTCCGCCCGGCGTAGGGCGTGCGGATCAGGTTGGCCATCGGGGAGAGGAGCACGTCCTGGCCGAGCGCCCGGCCTTCGCGGCCGATGACCCTGCCGTACTCACGGGCCAGCGCCGGGTCGAAGGCCGAGGCCAGCAGCACCGGGGCGGGCAGTGCGGTGGCGGGCTTGGCGACCCGTACCCCGGCGGGCCCGTCGGCGAGGCGCAGCGCGGGGATGCCGAGGCGCGGCACGCCGGGCAGGTATCCGGCCTGGCCGAGCGGGGCGGGGTCGGGGCCGCCGTGCAGCAGGGCGGTCTTCTCGTCGAGGGTGAGCCGCTCCAGCAGGGCGTCGATCCGGGCGGCGCTCCCGGGCCGGGAGCCCGCCCCGCTCGCGGCGGCGGACGCCGACGCCTTGCGGGGGGCCGCGCCGCCGGGCGGTACGGCGGCCACGCAGCCGCCCGCTCCGAGTGCCGCACCCACGGCGCCCATTGCCCCGAGCAGCCCGATCGCGCGGCGTCTGGACACGGCCTCGCTCATGGGGGCTCCCTGCGGCTGCGGCTCGGATCGGCGGGAGCGGCCCGCGCCGGACCGCTCCCCCGCACACTGTGCGCCGCCGCCGCGCCGGGGCCCGTCCGGACGCGCCACCGCCGCCCCGAGTTTCAGCCCTGCGGCGGCGCCGGGTCGGCGGCCTCGCGGCGGGGCCCGAAAAGACCGAACCCGCCGGGGACGCGGATTGACGCGTCCCCGGCGGGTCCTGGGCTGCCGCTCCCCCCGGGGCGGCCCGCTACGCGTTGGGGCGCAGGGTCCATACGACGGTCATCTCGCCGGTCACGGCCTCGTCCTCGCGCTGGATGGCGATGGTGACGGGGAACTCGGGGCGGCCGCCCGCGTCGAGTTCGGCGATGACCTCGGCGGCCGGGCGGCCGAGGGTGGCGGTGGCCGTCACGACGCCCTTGGCCAGCTTCTTGTAGCCGATCTCGGCCTTGACGGCCAGCGGCACGGCGCGCGAGAGCTGGTCGCCGAAGGCGGCCAGGACGATCGCGCCGCTCGCCGACTCGGCGAGGGTGAACATGGCGCCGGCATGGGGGCCGCCCACGTGGTTGTGGAAGTCGGGCTGGTCCGGCAGCCGTACGACCGCACGCTCGGGGGTGGTCTCCAGGAACTGGAGGTTCAGGGTCCGGGCCATCGGCACGGTCGCGGCGAGCAGTTCGCCCACGTTCATCTGATCTGCGCTCATGGAACCTTATGTTACCCACGAGTAGTAGGCCTTGGCCAGACCTTCACAAGGGGCGGACGTGCCTCCCGACACCCACTCCCACTATCGTTACCGGCCATGTGGCCAGGACAGCAGCAGCCGCCCGGGGGACAGCAGAACCCTCAGGACGCGCATCAGAACCCGTACCAGCAGCAGGGACAGCCGGGGCAGCCGGAACAGCAGCCGAACCCCTACCAGCAGCAGCCCGGCTACGGATACCCGCAGGCCGGCTACCAGCCCCAACCGCCGACCCAGCCGTGGGGCCAGCCCCAGCAGCCGCAGCAGCCCATGCCGCAGCAGGGCGGCGGCGGCAGCCCGTACGCGACCAAGACCGTGGCCATCGTCGCGGCGGCCGCGGTCATCGTGGTGGCGGCCGCCACCGGCGCGTTCGTCCTGACCCGGGACGACAAGAAGAACGACGAGGCCGACGGCAAGCCCGCCGCGTCCTCCTCGGCCTCGGCCCCCGCCACGGCTCAGGCACCCGCCTCGCCCGGCGCCAACCCGCGCGGCGGCGGCGAGGCCAAGCCGGTGATCGCGGGCTGGAAGGTCATCGTCAACCCGACCCACGGCACCGCCTTCGACGTCCCGCCCGAATGGAAGGTGCTCGGTTCCGGCACCGCCATCGGCTTCGACGACGAGGTGAAGAAGGACGGCTCCCCCTACGTCATGATGACCGCACCGGCCTATTTGAAAGAGGACTGGTGCAAGGTCGACTCCGACAAGGACGGCCGCGAGGAGACCAAGGCACTGGCCGGGACCGGCACCAAGGGGGGCCAGGGAGCGAAGGACACCGCGTCCCTCGCGCGCAACGCGGCCGGCAGCTGGGCGTACGCCGCGTACGGGCAGCCTCAGCCCATCGAAGTCACCAAGATCTCCGAAGCCAAGGAGTACACCACTCTTTCCGGCCTCAAGGGTCACGTCGCCTCGGCGACCGTGACCGGCCAGCCCAAGGCGACCAAGTGCGACACCGACGGCAAGGCCATCTCCTTCAGCTTCAAGAACGACAAGGGCGACTTCGCCAGCTGGGTCCTCTACAGCGCCACCGGCGTTCCGGGTGAGGTTCCCCAGGAGACGATGGACAAGATCCTCAGCTCGGTGCGCCTGAACGGCACCCCCGGCAACAGCTGACCCGTCCCTCGCCCCGGGCCGCAATCCGTTTGGATTCTCGGCCCGGGGCGTGGATAGTCCGGGGGTGAGCTCTCCCCCCGCCGCCCCGTCCCGCACCACCGCACACCGCCGCCGGCCCGCCTGGGCAGGCCGCAACTACACCCTCCTCACGGGCGCCGCGGTCGTGACGAACCTCGGCAGCCACGGAGCGCTCATCGCCTCCGCCTTCGCCGTCCTGGAAGCGGGCGGCTCCGGCGGCGACGTCGGCCTGGTGGCGGCGGCCCGTACGCTCCCGCTCGTCCTCTTCCTGCTCATAGGCGGCGCGCTCGCCGACCGGCTGCCCCGCCACCGCGTGATGGTCGCGGCCAATGCCCTCAACTGCGTCTCGCAGGCCGCCTTCGCCGTCCTCGTCCTGACCGGACACCCGCAGCTGTGGCAGATGATGCTGCTCACCGCGCTCTGCGGCACCGGCACGGCCTTCTTCAACCCGGCCGCCGAGGGCATGCTGCTCTCCAGCGTCTCCGGCGAGCACGCCAACCGCGCCTTCGCCCTCTTCCGCATGGCCATGAACGGCGCCGGCATCGGCGGGGCCGCCCTCGGCGGAGCCATGATCGCCGCGATCGGACCCGGCTGGGTCCTGGCCGTCGACGCCGCCGCGTTCGCGCTCGCCGGAGCCCTGCGCGCCTTCCTCGACGTCAGCCACACCGCCGACCGGGCTCCCGGCGGCGGGCTGCTGGCCGACCTGCGCGAAGGCTGGGTGGAGTTCCGCACCCGGCCCTGGCTGTGGAGCATCGTGCTCCAGTTCTCCGTGGTCGTCGCCGTCGTCGGCGCCGCGGAGGCGGTGTACGGGCCTCTGGTCGCCCGGGACCGGCTGGGCGGGCCGGCCCCCTGGGGCCTGGCCCTGGCCTTCTTCGGCATCGGCACCATCGCCGGGGCCGTCCTGATGATGGTGTGGAAACCGCGCCGGCTGCTGCTGGTCGGCACCCTGTGCGTGTTCCCGCTGGCCCTGCCCTCGGCGGGGCTGGCGGTGCCGCTGCCGGTCTGGGGCCTGTGCGCGGTGATGTTCGTCAGCGGAACGGCCGTCGAAGTGTTCGGCGTGAACTGGATGACGACCATGCACCAGGAGATCCCGGAGGACAAGTTCTCCCGGGTCTCCGCCTACGACTGGTTCGGCTCGGTGTCGATGCTCCCGCTGGCGACCGCCGTGGCGGGCCCGGTCGAGTCGGCCGTCGGACGCACCTGCGCCCTGTGGGGCTGCGCCACGCTGGTCGTCCTGGGCACGGCCGCGGTCCTCTTCGTCCCGGACGTACGCCGGCTCACGCGAAAGCCCCCTCGCCCGAAGGCCGCGGCGGCCGCCACCTCCCCCGAGCCGTCGGTCGCGCCCACCGGCGTCAGCCCAGGCTGAACGCGCCCTGCGGCGGTTCCGGCGAAGCCACGGCGTCCGCGTCGGCCACCGGCAGGGCCCCCTTCATGAACCGGGCCAGGGCCGCCCCCTCTTCGACCCGCGCCGGGAACGCGTCCGCCGCGCACCTGCGCGACAGCGCGGCCACCGGCAACTGCGCGTCCGAGGCGAGCAGTACGGCGTTGCCGAACCGCCGCCCGCGCAGCACCCCGGGCTCCGCGACGAGCGCGAGCTCCGCGAACACCGCGCCGAAATTGGCGAGCTGGGCCCGCAGGAAGCCGAAGGGCGCCCCGTCGGCGAGGTTCGCCGCGTACACCCCGCCGGGCCGCAGCACCCGCGCCGCCTGGCGGGCGTACTCGACCGAGGTCAGCTGCGCCGGTACGCGCGAGCCGCCGAACACGTCGGCGACGAGTACGTCCGCGCTGTCCGCGGCCGCGCCCTCCAGCCAGGCCCGCGCATCCGCGGCGTGCACGGTGACCTCCGATGCGGCCGGCAGCGGAAGGTGCTCCGCGACCAGCTCCACCAGGGCGGCGTCGAACTCCACGACCGTCTGCCGGGAGCCCGGCCGGGTCACCGCCGCGTAGCGGGGCAGCGTCAGCGCGCCGCCGCCCAGGTGCAGCAGGTCCAGCGGCGACCCCGGCTGCGCCGCGCAGTCCAGTACGTGCGCGAGCCGGCGCACGTACTCGAACTCCAGATGCCCTGGATCGTCGAGGTCCACGTACGACTGCGGGGCGCCGTCGACGGTCAGCAGCCAGGCCCGCTCCCGGTCCACGTCCGGCATCAGTTTGGCGGTGCCCTGGCCCACGTCCCGGATGACCGGGATCTGTTCGTCGCTCACCGCACCATTGTCCGGCAGGCTGCGGGGCAGCCCGCCTCGCCCGCCTCAGCCCGCCCAGACCGCGGCCGCCTCGGCCGCGTGCTCCGCGGCCTGCGCGAGCCCGGCCCGGGCCGCGGGGTCGCGCCGCGCCGGGTCCAGGACGTTGCGCCCGAAGGTCTTGCGGGCCTGCGCGGAGGGGGTGATCAGCAGCACCCGCGCCCCCGCCTCCCGCAGCCGCTCCGCCTGGGCCGCCGGCGAGGGGACGAGCCCGGAGCCGAGCGACATCGGCGCCAGGATCACCACCCGCGCACAGCCGGAGGCCAGGTCGGCGTTGGTGGCGGAGCGGATCCCGCCGTCGATGAACCGCCGGCCGCCGACCGTCACCGGCGGCCACACTCCGGGCACCGCGCAGCTCGCCGAGACCGCGTCGACCAGCCCGGCCCCGCTCTCCCGGTCGAAGGCGGCGAGTTCGCCGGTGAGGGCGTCGACGGCGGCGACGAGGAGCCTGCGCTCGGGCCAGGCGTGCGAGACGAGCCGGGCTTCCAGCACCTTGCGCCGCTCCGCCTCCTCACCGGTGTCGGCGGCGAGGGCGAGGGCGCCGACCCGCCGGCGGTAGCCCTCCGCGTCCCGCGAGCGCACCATCGCGACGGCGTACCGGGCGAGGAGTCCCGTGCCGAGCCGGGCCACGGCCTCGCCGGCGGGGTCGCCGAGCTGGCGCTCGTACAGCTCCCGCGGGCTGAGCAGTCCGGAGGTGAGCTGGGCGCCCACCACCGAGCCGGCGGAGGTGCCGACGACGAGGTCGGCCGCGGTCAGGTCCACGCCCGCCTCGGCGAGCCCGTACAAGATCCCCGCCTCCCAGCCGATGCCGGTCAGTCCCCCGCCGCCCAGCACCAGTGCCGTATCGCCGCTCATCCCGGCCCGCCCCTCTTCGTACGCCCGTGGTGACGGCAGTCTGGCGCAACCGGACCGCCGCCACCACGGCGGGGACGCCTTCGCGTGCGGTACGTACGTCAGTCGAGGACGGCCGAGACCGTCCCCGCGCCGACGGTCCGCCCGCCCTCGCGGATCGCGAAGCCGAGCCCCGCCTCCAGCGGTACGTCCCGTCCGAGCTCGACGGTCATCGCGACCGTCTCCCCAGGCCGGGCCACCCCGGCCGTCCCCAGGTCCACGTCCCCGACCACGTCCGCGGTGCGGATGTAGAACTGCGGCCGGTACCCGGTCGCCACCGGGGTCGTCCGACCGCCCTCCCGCGCGGAGAGCACGTACACCTGCGCGGTGAAGCGGCGCCTGGGCACGACGCTGCCGGGGGCCGCGACGACCTGTCCGCGGCGTACGCCCTCGCGCGGCACCCCGCGCAGCAGCAGCGCGACGTTGTCCCCGGCCTCCGCGGACTCCATCGGCTTGCCGAAGGTCTCCAGGCCGGTCACCACGGTCAGGGCGGGCTCGCCGTCGCCGCCGAGGATGCACACCCGGTCGCCCGTGCGGACGCTCCCGCGCTCGACCGCGCCGGTGACGACCGT
This sequence comes from Streptomyces sp. NPDC051582, assembly GCF_040681715.1. Lineage (NCBI taxonomy): Bacteria > Bacillati > Actinomycetota > Actinomycetes > Kitasatosporales > Streptomycetaceae > Streptomyces > Streptomyces sp. NPDC051582. The sequence continues at coordinate 42,767 of NZ_JBFAZJ010000013.1, read as the reverse complement.
CCCGCGGCCGGTGATGGTCAGCACGTTCTCGACCGGCAGCAGGAACGGCGCGTCCGTGTAGCGCACCGGCACGGGCACGTAGGTGTCCACGGCGTCCAGCAGCGCCTCGATCGCCGCGGTCCAGCGGGGTTCGCCCTCCAGCGCGCCGAGTCCGGAGACCCGTACGACCGGAGCGCTGTCGCCGCCGTACCCGTTGGCGGTGAGCAGCTCGCGGACCTCCAGCTCGACGAGGTCGGTGAGCTCGGGGTCCCCGGCGTCGGCCTTGTTGAGCGCGACGACGACGTGGTCGACTCCGACCTGCCGGGCGAGGAGCACGTGCTCGGCGGTTTGCGGCATGACCCCGTCGAGCGCGGAGACGACGAGGATCGCCCCGTCGAGCTGGGCCGCGCCGGTGACCATGTTCTTGACGTAGTCGGCGTGCCCGGGCATGTCCACGTGGGCGTAGTGGCGGGTGTCGGTCTCGTACTCGACGTGGGTGAGGTTGATGGTGATGCCGCGCCGGGCCTCCTCGGGGGCCCGGTCGATGCGGTCGAACGGCACGAAGGAGGCGCCGCCGCGCTCGGCGAGCACCTTGGTGATGGCGGCGGTGAGGGTGGTCTTGCCGTGGTCGACGTGACCCATGGTGCCGATGTTGAGGTGCGGCTTGGTGCGCACGAAGGCCGTCTTGGCCATGATGTCTTCCCGAATGCTTCCGAAGCTGGCGGCGGGACCCCTGGAGCGAACCGACCCTCCCCCTGTGGGGTCCGCCGGACGATCCGGGAAGGGTCAGCTTCGTGCGCCGTCGAATGCGGCGAAGGCGGTTGCCTCGAAGAGCTCGAAGAGGAGGACGGCAGCCTTCGGCGCGTCCGCGACTGCGGACGGCGCTGCGGGGAAGGCGTACCGGGACATGCCTCGGATCCTGCCGCAGGACCGGGCCCGCGTCGAATGGATTTCCCCCGGGTCAGAGGTTCTTGAGGGCCTCGCGCACCGACAGCGGGGAGAGCGGGCCCCGCTGCGCCGCGACGAACGCGCGGACCGCCTCCGGGTCCGTCTTCGCGTACTCGCGCAGGGCCCACCCGATGGCCTTGCGGACGAAGAAGTCCGGGTGGCCGCTCTGGCGGCGGCAGTACGCGAAGAGCCGCTCGGTATCGGTCGCGGACTTGTAGCGCAGCTGGTGGAGGAGGGCGGTGCGGGCGAGCCAGAGGTCCTCGTCCCCGATCCACTCGTCCATGACCGCCGAGAGCTCCGGGTATGCGGTCACCAGCGGACCGGCCGCGTGCGCCGCGAGGAGGTCGACGGTGTCCCACCACGGGACCGTCACGATCAGCCGCCGCAGCACCGGCAGGAACCCCGGGGAGCAGACCCCGACGTGGCGCCGCAGGTAGTCCACCGCGAAGTACTGGTACTCGCGCTCCGGCAGCGCCCAGCACCGCAGCACGAGCGCCGCGACGTCCGCCTCCCGCGGCGTGGCGGTCCCCTCGGTCACGGCCTTCGACAGCTCGCGCCGCAGCGGGGTGCGCAGGCCGAGGAAGGGCGCGACGTCCTTCATGTACGCGGCCATGGCCGCGGCCCGCTCCGGGTCGGCGGCCGCCCCGTACGCGGCGGTGAGGCGCTCCACGAGGGTGTCCGCGAGGGCGCTGCGCGGGACCTTCGGAGGTTGCTGGTCGTTCGGCCGCATGAGGCCCAGATTACGGCGCGACGCCGTATTCGTCGGCTAGTCTCCCCGGATGTCCCTCCTCCTCGCGCCGTGGACGCGGCTGTCGCTGCTCGTCGTGCTGCTGCTGGCGGCCGGTGTGTGCGTCGTGCTGTACGAGCCGCAGCGCATCCTGTCGGAGGGTCTGTTCCCTGGGCTCCCGGTCGGCGCGGCGGTCCTGCTGTTCGCGGCCGCGTACGGGGTGGGCACGGCGGCCCTGGTACCGCGCCCGCTGCTCAACCTCGCGGCCGGAGCCGTGTTCGGCATTCCCTTCGGCCTGGCCGCGGCGGTCGGCGGCTCGGTCATCGGCGCGGGGATCGCCTTCGGGCTGGGCCGGATGATGGGCCGTGACGCGGTACGGCCGCTGCTGCGCGGCCGCTGGATCCAGGCGGCCGACGACCAGCTGGCCCGGCACGGCTTCCGCTCGGTGCTGGCGGTCCGGGTCTTCCCGGGCCTGCCCTTCGCGGCTGCCAACTACCTTGCGGCCGTGTCCCGTTGCGGCTGGCTGCCGTTCCTCCTCGCGACGGCGATCGGCGTGGTCCCGAACACCGCCGCGTACGTGGTCGCGGGCGCGAGCGCCTCCTCACCCGACTCCCCCGCCTTCCTCGCCTCCTTCGGTTTCATCGCCGTCTCCGCGGTGGCGGCCGCGGTCGTCGGATGGCGCAAGCGGCACCGGCTGGCGCCCGTACCGGCGTGCGAATCGCGCGATCCGGTGCCCGTGCACCCCCCTGTGGTCAGCGCCGCTCCCCACGGGCCCTAGCATCGGACCCGAACTGCCCGACGATCACAAGGACGAGCGCACCCCGACATGAGCTGGTTCGAATCCCTAATCCTCGGTCTCGTCCAGGGGCTTACGGAGTTCCTCCCGATCTCCTCCAGCGCCCATCTCCGGCTGACCGCGGCATTCGCCGGCTGGCAGGACCCGGGCGCGGCCTTCACCGCGATCACGCAGATCGGCACCGAGGCCGCCGTGCTGATCTACTTCCGCAAGGACATCGCGCGGATCATCTCCACCTGGTTCCGCTCGCTGTTCACCGCGTCGCTGCGGTCGGACCAGGACGCCAAGATGGGCTGGCTGGTGATCGTCGGATCGATCCCGATCGGTGTGCTCGGTATCGCGTTCAAGGACCAGATCACCGGCCCGGCCCGTGACCTGCGGCTGACCGCGACCACCCTGATCGTCATGGGCGTCGTCCTCGGCGTCGCGGACCGTCTGGCCGCCCGCGACGAGGAGGGGGGCCGGCACCGCGCCGTCCGCGAGCGCAAGTCGCTCAAGGAACTGAGCGTCAAGGACGGTCTGGTCTTCGGCCTCTGCCAGGCGATGGCGCTGATCCCGGGCGTCTCCCGCTCCGGCGCGACGATCTCCGGCGGTCTGCTGCTGGGCTTCACCCGCGAGGCGGCCGCCCGCTACTCCTTCCTGCTCGCGATCCCGGCGGTGCTGGCCTCCGGCGCGTTCGAGATCAAGGACGTCGTCGAGAGCCCGGGGCACATCACCTGGGGCCCGACGATCTTCGCCACGGTCATCGCCTTCTTCGTCGGCTACGCCGTCATCGCCTGGTTCATGAAGTTCATCTCCAGCAAGAGCTTCATGCCGTTCGTGATCTACCGGATCGTCCTGGGCATCGCGCTGTTCGTGCTGATCGGCATGGGTGTGCTCAGCCCGTTCGCCGCCCAGTCGGCGGGCTGAGCCCGCCCGCGCTCACCGTTTCGCGTGAACCGGAGGCCGCTCGGGAACGTTCCCGGGCGGCCTCCGCGTCGTTGTGCCTGAAGAGACCGGAAGAGACCGGAAGGCAAACAGCAGGGGGTGTCCCATGGGTCGAGTGGTGCTGGAGCGGTTTCCGGCCGGAAGTCCGAGGGGAAGCTGGCCCGCCGAGGAGTACGCGGCGCAGCGGATGCGCGAGGGCGTGCAGGCGGAAGTGGTGATGGACCTGGCCACCGACGCGTTCCTCGTCGTGGTCCGGCAGCGGGAGGCGCATTCCGGTCACTGATCCACCGCGCGCGGATCCGGACCGCGCACGCCCCTTGGCCTCGCCGCCCCACACCCCCACACTGACCCGATGACGCAGCGTGTGGACCTGGCCACGGTCATGGACCGGATGGCGATCGACGAGGTGGTCACGGGGTACGCGGTGGCCGTGGACGACGGCGACTGGGCGGCGTACCGCGCGCTGTTCGCCCCCGCCGGGCGGGTCGATTACAGCTCGGCGGGCGGGATGGAGGGACGGGCCGCGGAGGTCGCGGACTGGCTCGCGGAGACGATGAAGCTCTTCCCGGTGTGCCAGCACCTCATCGTGAACCGGCTGATCCGGCTGGAGGACCGCGGAGGCTGGCCGGGCGACCGGGCCGAGGTGCGGGCGGACTTCCTCAATCCCATGCGGCTCGCCGGACCCGAGTTCGACGGGACGGTGACCGCGCCGAACTTCGTGGCCGCCGGCCGCTACACCTTCGGCCTCGCGCGCGCGTCCGACGGCGGCTGGCTGCTCACCCGCGTCACCGTCCAGGAGAAGTGGCGGCACATGACCGCCTAGAGCGTGGTGAACCTGTTCGAGCGGCCGCCCGGACGGCCCTGTTCCACACTGGAAGCGGAGGCGCGCCATGGTCGCGAAGCGGATCCGGTACCGGCGTGCGGCGGCCGCGGTCGCCGCCGGGGCGCTGCCGTGCCTCGCCTTCCCCGCGCCCGCGCTCTGGTGGTTCGCGTACGTCGCCCTCGTGCCCTGGATGCTGCTGCTGAGGTCGGCCCCGACCGGGCGGCGGGCGGCCCTGGAGGGCTGGCTCGGCGGCGCCGGGTTCATCGTCGCCGTCCACCACTGGCTGCTGCCCAGCCTGCACGTGTTCCTGCTGCCGCTGGCCGCCCTGGTGGGACTGCTCTGGATCCCCTGGGCGCTGCTGGTGCGGGAGTTCCTCGGCGGGGTCCCGGATCCGGGCCGGGCGACGGCCGCGCTGCTGCTCGTACCGGCGGGCTGGCTGCTGTCCGAGCTGGCCCGGTCCTGGCAGGGGCTGGGCGGGCCGTGGGGGCTGCTGGGGGCCAGCCAGTGGCAGGTGCCGCCCGCACTACGGCTCGCCTCGGTGGGCGGGGTGTGGCTGGTGAGCCTGTGGGTGGTGGCGGTGAACTGCGGGCTGGTGCTGCTGATCGCCGTACCGGGGGCCCGGGTGCCGGCAGTGGCCGGGGTGACGGGGTGCGTGGTGCTGACGGGGGCGGTGTGGCTGTGGGTGCCGCGGCCCGAGACATCGGGCGCGCTGCGCGTGGCCGTCGTACAGCCGGGGCTGGTGGCGGACGGCCCGGACAGCACGGAGCAGCGGTTCGCCGCCGGGGAGCGGCTGACGCGGGCGCTGACGGGGCAGCGGGTGGACCTGGTGGTGTGGGGCGAGAGCAGCGTCGGGGCCGATCTGGCCGCGCGCCCGGACCTGGCCGGACGGCTGGCCGCGCTGTCCGCCGAAGTCGGGGCTCCGCTGCTGGTCAACGTCGACGCCCGGCGGCCGGCGGGCCCGGTGCTGTCGGCCCCCGCGCCCGTCGAGGCCGCCGCCCTTCCCGAGGGGGGCATCTACAAGAGCTCCGTCCTCGTCGGCCCGCGCGGACCGACCGGCGACCGCTACGACAAGATGCGCCTGGTCCCCTTCGGCGAGTACATACCGGCCCGGTCCCTGCTCGGCTGGGCCACCTCGGTCGGCAAGGCCGCCGGCGAGGACCGCCGGCGCGGGGCGCAGCCGGTCCTGATGAACCTGCCGGGGCGGCCCGGTGTCCGGATCGGCCCGCTGGTCTGCTTCGAGTCGGCCTTCCCCGACATGAGCCGGCGCCTCACCCGTGACGGGGCCGCCCTGCTGATCGCCCAGTCGGCGACCTCCAGCTTCCAGCGCAGCTGGGCGCCGGCTCAGCACGCCTCGCTCGCCGCCCTGCGCGCGGCGGAGGACGGCCGTCCGATGGTGCACGCCACCCTCACCGGGATCAGCGCGGTGTACGGCCCGTCCGGCGAGCGGATCGGCCCGGCGCTGCCCACCTCCGCCCGCGCGGCGCAGGTGTACGAGGTCCCGCTCGCCCGCGGCTCGACGTACTACGTCCGCTTCGGGGACTGGCCCGTGGGGGCCTGCCTCGCGCTGCTGGCGGCGTACTGCGCGGCCGAGGGCGCCAGGTCGCTCGGGCTCAGGAAGCCCGTTCCTGCTCCAGAGCCGACGACACCACCCGCTCGCACAGCTCGTGGGTGAGCAGTGCGTCGCGGGCGCTGAGCGTCTTGCCCGCCGCCACGGACTCCAGGAAGCCGTCCACGACCTGCTCGATGCCGCGCTGCCGGGCGACGGGCACCCAGTCCCCGCGGCGCCGCACGGTCGGCTGGCCGCGGTGGTCGATGATCTCGGCGAGGTTGACGACCTGCCGCTTGGTGTCCTGCCCGGCGACCTCCAGGACCTCCTCGGTGGAACCGGAGAGCCGGTTCATGATGCCGAGCGCGGTGAAGCCCGGGCCCGACATCTGGAGGACGACCTGGTGCATCAGCCCGTCCCGGACCTGGGCGCGGACGTCGATGTGGTCGGCCTCGCCGGGCAGGAGGAAGCGCAGGGTGTCGACGACGTGGATGAAGTCGTCGAGGACGAACGTGCGCGGGTCCTCGGGCAGCCCGACGCGGTTCTTCTGCATGACGATCAGCTCGCGCGGGTGCTCGGCGCACTGCGCGTAGCCGGGCGCGTGGCGGCGGTTGAAGCCGACGGCGAGCGAGACCCCGCGTTCCTCGGCGAGTTCCACGAGCCGCCGCGAGTCCTCGATGTCGTAGGCGAGCGGCTTGTCCACGTACGTCGCCACGCCCGCTTCGAGCAGCCGCGTCACGATCTCGGGGTGAACGGCCGTCGGGGCGTGCACGAATGCCGCGTCGAGGCCCTCGGCGAGGAGTGCTTCGAGGGTGGTGTGGCGGCGGGCGGCCGGGATGTGGTGGATCGCCCCGATCCGCTCCAGCGTGGCCGGGGTCCGGGTCTGCAGGTGCAGTTCCACGCCCGGGCGGGCCGTGAGGACGGGCAGGTACGCCTTCTGGGCGATGTCGCCGAGTCCGATGACGCCGACCTTCACCGGGAACCTCCAGGTTGATCCTTGCGGGACCTCCGCAGCTTAATCCCTGGTGGCGGGGCTCGCGTTCGCCGAGGATGGTGGCATGACCACCACCACCACCACCACCGGATCCCATCGCACCGAGCCCTCCACCACCGCGAACGAGCGGGAGATGCTGGACGGCTGGCTCGACTACCACCGCGCCACCCTCGCCTGGAAGTGCGAGGGCCTCGGGGACGAGCAGCTGGGCCGCGCCGCGCTCCCCCCGTCCGAACTGAGCCTGCTGGGCCTCGTACGGCACATGGCGGAGGTCGAGCGGTACTGGTTCCGCGAGATCATGCTGGGCGAAGAGCTCCCCGAGCTGTACTGCACGCAGGAGGACCCGGACGGCGACTTCCACTTCGGCCCCGGCGAAACGTGGGCCGAGGCCGAGCGGACCTGGCAGACCGAGGTCGAGCTGGCGCGACAGGCCGCGGCGGGCCGCTCACTGGACCTGGCGTCGGATTCCGAGAGCCACCACCGCGGCGAGACCTTCAGCCTGCGCTGGGTCTACACGCACATGATCGAGGAGTACGCGCGCCACAACGGGCACGCGGACCTGCTGCGCGAGCAGATCGACGGCGCGACGGGCGACTGACGCGGGCCCTACGGCGGCCGTACGGCGACCACACGCCGGATCGCGGCGCGCAGGTGACGGGCGGGTGTCCGGGGGATGTCCGTCACCCGTGCGGGGTCAATTTCGGCTCCGGGTTTTCGCAACGGGGTCCTCGCACAGCAGAGTTGCGCGAGTGCATCCAACGCGAACCACGACAAAGCTGCTGCTCGGAGTCGCCTGTGCCGTCTCGGCCGTCTCCGGCTGCGTGAATGTGACGCCCGCCCCGATGCAGCCGGCGGCGGCGCCCGGCACCGCGGCGGCGCCGCCGCGCCACGAGCCGCGCGGCGGACCGGGGGCCGTACCGGTGGAGGTCCAGGCTCCCGCCCTGGAGGCCCTCAAGGCGGTGCCGGGGGAGGCCGGGCGGCCGGCGGCCACCACCGGAGGCGTGCAGTCCGCACCACGGGGTGCGCAGGCTCGGGCGGGCGCTGCCGCACCGGCGGCCGAGGCGGCCTCACAGGCCGTCCCGCCGGTGCCGGACATCCCGGAGCCCCGTCGGCCCGCTCGACGCGCCTCAGGGGGCAAGGGTGGCCGTACGGACCCCTCGGGGCCGGACGCGGAGGTTCCGCGCGAGCTGATGAAGGAGCTGCCGGTGCGGCCCGCCGACGTCTGCGCGCTGGGCCGCCGGCACGGGCGCTGGCACCCGGACAGCCCGGAGGCCCGTATCTGCTCCGGCGTCCACGGCGGCTGAGCGACCGCCGCGGGCCTGCTCCGCGAGGGGCCTGCTAAGGGTGCTGCTCCGGGAACGGCCGGGGTCCCCCGCGCGGTTCCCCGGCCAGGCGCCGCTCCAGCCGGGCGATGGCGGCCCGTACGCCGTTGCCGTACCCGTCGTCGGACAGGGCCCCGGTGGCGGCCCGGGCGCGGGCCAGGTGTCGCCGCGCCGCCTCGGGCCGGCGGAGCTTGACGTAGTCGGCGGCCAGGTTGAGGTGCAGCGACGGGTAGAACACGCGCACGGCCGGATGGGGCTCGTGCCGCGCGGGCAGTCCGTCGCGCGGCCCCGGCCCCGGCCCCTCCGCGGCGGTAAGGGCCCGCAGGTCCCAGGCCAGTTCGTCGGCGGGATCGTCCTGGGCGTCGGCCATGTAGTGCGCGAGCGTGCAGCGGTGGAGGGAGTCCCCGTCCTCGCCGATCTCGGTCCAGATCTCGCCGAGGCGGTTGCGGGCCTCCTCGCGGTCACCGGCGTGCAGCAGGATCACGGCCTGGCCGATCCTGGTCATGACGGCGTCCTCCGACGCCTCCTGCTGCTCCGTCACGGCGGCCTCCGGCTCGCTCTGCCAGACCTGCTCCGGTCTGATCGTCACGACGCTAACCGGAGGCACCGGTTCTGACACCGAGGCGCGGTGGGGCGTCAGCCCAGGTCCGGGATCGTCCAGTCGATCGGCTCATGGCCCTGCGCCGCGACGGCCTCGTTGATCTGCGTGAAGGGCCGGGAGCCGAAGAACTTCTTGGCCGAGAGCGGGGAGGGGTGGGCGCCCTTGACGACCGCGTGCCGCTCCTCGTCGATCAGCGGCAGCTTCTTCTGCGCGTAGGCGCCCCAGAGCACGAACACGGCCGGGTCGGGGCGGTCGGCCACGGCGCGGATGACCGCGTCCGTGAACTTCTCCCAGCCCTTGCCCTTGTGCGAGTTGGGCTCGGCCTCACGGACGGTGAGCACCGCGTTGAGCAGCAGGACGCCCTGCTGGGCCCACGGCATCAGGTACCCGTTGTCCGGGATGGGGGTGCCCAGCTCCGCGTGCATCTCCTTGTAGATGTTGCGCAGGGAGGGCGGGGTCTTGACCCCGGGCCGCACGGAGAAGCACAGGCCGTGGCCCTGGCCGGCGCCGTGGTACGGGTCCTGGCCGAGGACGAGGACCTTCACCTGGTCGAAGGGGGTGGCCTCAAGCGCGGCGAAGACCTGCTCCCGGGGCGGGTAGACCGGCCCGTTCGCCCGCTCCTTCTCGACGAACTCGGCGAGCTCGTCGAAGTAGGGCTTCTCCAGCTCGTCGCCGAGGACGGGGAGCCAGGACTCGGGCAGCATCTGGGTCACGTCTACAACCTCCGGTACAAGTTTCGCGCGACTGCGCGGTGCAACAGCTCAGAACCTACCGGGGGCCACTGACAACGCCGCATCCGCGGGCGCCCGGAGGCTCCTGCGGATGCGGCGTGCGTACGGCGGGCGCGGCGGGTGCGGCTGCTGCCCGCGGGTGCTGCGGCTACCAGCTGGTCTTGCGGTACAGCTCCCACATCTGCATGGCGGTCTGCGGGTCGAGCGCCCGCTCGGCGCCCGCGATGTCCTCGCGGGCGGCGACGTACAGCTTGCCCTGCCACAGCGGCAGCAGCCGGACGTCCTCGGCGAAGATCTGCTGGGCCTGCTCGAACTCGCGGACCCCGGCCGAGCGGTCGCTCTCGCGGCGGGACTTGGGCAGCAGGTCGTTGAGGATCTCGGCGGGCTCGTACGGGGTGCCGACCGCGTTCTCCTTGCCGACGAACGGCGCGATGAAGTTGTCCGGGTCCGGGAAGTCGGGGAACCAGCCTCGGCCGAAGACCGGGTACTCGCCGTTCTTGTAGCCGACCTGGAAGACCTTCCAGGGCTGGCCGCGCAGGGTGACCTTGAACAGGTTGCTCTCGTCCAGCTGGCGCTTGAGCTCGGTGAACTCGTCGGCCGTGGAGGCGCCGTAGCGGTCGGTGGTGTACCAGAAGGTCAGCTCGACGGGCTGGGTGATCCCGGCGTCCTTGAGGATCTTCTGGGCCTTCTTGACGTCCGCCTGGCCGTACTTGTCGTAGAAGGGCGTCTTGTGGCCCACGACCCCCTTGGGGACCATCGAGTACAGCGGTTCGGCGGTGCCCTGGTAGACCTTGGAGACGATCGCGCCGCGGTCGATGATCTGGGCGATGGCCTGGCGCACGGCCGGCTTTGCGACCTGCGGGTCCTTGGGGTTGAAGACCAGGTAGCGGATCTCGGCGCCGACGTTCTCGACGACCTGGAGGCCCTGCGCGTGCGACGCGGGGGTCTGGAGGTCCTTGATCTCGGGGGCCGACAGACCGCGGTAGGTGGCGTCGATCTCCTTGGCCTTGAGCGCGGCGACCATCTTGGCGGAGTCCGCGAAGTAGCGGATCGTGACGCCGTCGTTGCGCCGGTTCGCGAAGCCGTTGTAGGAGGCGTTCTTGCCGAGGACCGCCTCGCCGCCCTCCTTGTACGAGTCGAGCACGAACGGGCCGGAGCCGGTGATCTTGCCGTCCTCGCGGACCTTGTCGGCGGGGTAGTCCTTGGGCGCGACCAGCGAGGCCGCCGGGGAGCCGAGGACGAAGGGGAAGGTGGCGTCCGGGGTCTTCAGGTGGAAGACGACCGTCAGCGCGTCCGGGGTCTCGATCTTGTCCAGGCTGCCGAAGAGGTCCTTCGGACCGGTCTGGGAGTTGATCGTCCGGATCCGGTCGAGGGAGTGCTTGACCGCCTTGGCGTCGAGCGGCTCGCCGTCCGAGAACTTCAGGCCCTTTTTCAGGGTGCAGCGGTACGACTCGTTCCCGGAATCCGTGAACTCGCAGCCCTGGGCGGCGTCGGGCTGGGGCTTGGTGGCTCCCGTGGGGAATGCCAGCAGGGTCTGGTAGACGTTCCGGTACAGCTCCCAGGAACCGTCCCAGGCCGCGGCGGGATCGAGGGTGCTCGGGGCGCTCGTCGTGCCGACGACGATTCTCTTCACGGCGTCGTCGCTGTCGTCCGAAAGCAGACCGCATCCGGCGAGCAGGGATATGGACGCAAGGGCTGCAGTGATCTGCAGGCATCTGGTCCGGATGAACACGTGCACGCTCCTCGATCAGCCAGGGGTGCGGCAGACCCTACCGCAGTGCCTCACAAATCCAATGGGCAGGTTTCATGTGACACTTGACCGATTTCGTGCCTGTTAGGTACGCATTTGCCTCCCCATGGGAGGCAAATGCGTCCGATTATCGATCAGTGCACTCCGGCATTGAGGAACATTCCTCCGTCGACGACCAGAGTTTGGCCCGTGATCCATTCCGCTTGTGCAGATGTAAGAAAAGCCGCCGCCCCGCCGATGTCCGCCGGAACCCCCAGCCGGCCGAGCGGATACGCCGCCGCGGCCTCCTGCTCCCGGCCCTCGTAGAGCGCCTGCGCGAACTTCGTCTTGACCACCGCGGGGGCGATCGCGTTGACCCTGACCCCGGGCGCCATCTCGTGCGCGAGCTGGAGGGTGAGGTTGACCATGGCGGCCTTGCTCATCCCGTACGCGCCGATGAAGGGCGAGGCGGAGACCCCGGCGATGGACGCGATGTTCACGATCGCGCCGCCGTTGTCCTTCTGCCAGGCGTGCCAGGTCCGCTGGGCGAACCCGAGCGCCGAGATCACGTTGGTCTCGAAGACCTTGCGCGCCACGCCGAGGTCCAGGTCCGCGATCGGGCCGAACACCGGGTTGGTGCCCGCGTTGTTGATCAGGAAGTCGACGCGCCCGAAGGCCTCCATCGTCCGCTCGACCGCGACGGCCTGGTGGGCCTCGTCGTGCGCCTTGCCGGCCACTCCGATCACCCGGTCCGCACCGAGCGCCTCGACGGCTTCCTTGAGGGCGTCCTCGTTGCGCCCCGTGATGCAGACCCGGTCGCCGCGGGCGACGAGCGCCTCGGCGATGCCGTAGCCGATGCCCCGGCTCCCTCCGGTGATCAGCGCGACCTTGCCGCTGTCCGCCGCCCTCTGCGTGCTGTTGTCCGTCATGTGCTGCGCCTGCCTCTCGTCAGTTGAGCGGGCCGCCGGCCACGTACATGACCTGGCCGGAGACGAAGCCGGCGGCCTCGCCCGTGAAGAAGGCGATCGCGTTGGCGATGTCGTCCGGGCGCCCGACGCGCTGCACCGGGATCTGCGTGGCCGCGGCGGCCTGGAAGTCCTCGAAGCCCATGCCCACGCGCGCCGCCGTCTGGGCGGTCATCTCGGTGACGATGAAACCGGGGGCGACGGCGTTGGCGGTGACGCCGAACTTGCCGAGCTCGACGGCCAGGGTCTTGGTGAAGCCCTGCAGGCCGGCCTTGGCGGCGGAGTAGTTGACCTGGCCGCGGTTGCCCAGCGCCGAGCTGCTGGAGAGGTTGACGATGCGGCCGAACTTGGCTTCCACCATGTGCTTCTGGCACGCCTTGGACATCAGGAACGCACCGCGCAGGTGGACGTTCATGACCGTGTCCCAGTCGTTCTCGCTCATCTTGAAGAGCAGGTTGTCGCGCAGCACGCCCGCGTTGTTGACCAGGATGGTCGGCGCGCCCAGGGTGCTCGCGACGCGCTCGACGGCCGCCTCCACCTGCGCCGCGTCGCTGACGTCGCAGCCGACCGCGAGGGCCTTGCCGCCGGCCGCCGTGATCGCCTCGACGGTGTCCTTGCAGGCCGCCTCGTCGAGATCGAGTACGGCGACCGCCCGGCCCTCGGCGGCCAGGCGCACGGCGGTGGCCGCGCCGATGCCCCGGGCCGCCCCGGTCACGATCGCGACGCGCTGCTCGGTGGTGGACATGGTGGATCTCCTCGCCCTCGGAATCCTCATCAGCGGCCGCCCGTGGGTGAGCAACCGCTTAGTAGCTTCAGCTGAGGAGACGCTAGGAGCCCTGGCACGCGGTGTCAACGGCCGCCGCCTCCGGGGCACCCCGAGGCGCGGCGGCCGTCGCACGGAACACCTCGCCGGTCTTCGTACGATCAGCGGATCAGCGGACCAGCAGGTCGAGCAGCCGTTCCACCTCGGCCTCCGGGTCGGCCGTCAGGCCGGTGTGCACCGGTCCGGGCTGCACCACCGTGCTGCGCGGGGCGATCAGCCAGCGGAACCGGCGGCCCGCGTCGTCGCCCGCCGCCTGGCCGGCCCGCTCGCCGCCGCTGCACACGCCCTCGACGGCACGCAGGGCCGCCCGTACGCCCGCCGCGTCGGCCTTCGGGTCCAAGGCGAGGAGCCTGGCCTCGTCCAGATGGATGCGCGCGGCCACGTAGGAGCGGGCCCGGCAGTAGACGATCACCCCGGCGTTGAAGCACTCGCCGCGCTCCATCCGGGGCACCACGCGCACCAGCGCGTACTCGAACACGTCCCGCTTGGTCACTCGCTGTCGCTCTTCATCTTCCGGGGACGGGGGTCGAGGCGGTCGGCGAGCCAGCCGGGCGGACCCGTCCTGACCTTCACCTCGGCCTCCATCGTGATCCTCTCGTGGATCGTGGCCGCGCGCGGCAGCAGCACGTCCACGTAGGCGCGGCGCAGCGCGTCGGTGGAGTCGAAGCCGGGCTCGTCGACCAGCCACTCGTCGGGCACGTCGGCGACGACCTCTTCGAGCAGCTCCCGCGTCACGAGGGGCGCGAGCGCGGCGGCGGCCGCGGCGACGTCCGGTCCGACGGGGGCCAGGACGTGGTCGCAGGCGTTGTACGGCTTGGCGGCGGCGCTCTGGGCGGTGGGCCAGTTGTGGTGCCAGATCATGGTGGCGCCGTGGTCGATGAGCCACAGGTCCCCGTGCCAGACCAGCAGGTTCGGGTTGCGCCAGGACCGGTCGACGTTGTTGATCAGCGCGTCGAACCAGACCACGCGGCCCGCCTCGGCCGGGTCCACCTGGTAGGCGAGCGGATCGAAGCCGATCGACCCGGGCAGGTAGTCCATCCCGAGGTTGAGTCCGCCGCTGGCCTTCAGCAGCTCCTGGACCTCCTGATCGGGCTCGCCGAGCCCGATCACGGGGTCGAGCTGCATCTGCACCAGCCGCGGGACGCGCAGGCCGAGGCGCTGGGCGAGGCGCCCGCAGACGACTTCGGCGACCAGGGTCTTGCGCCCCTGGCCGGCTCCGGTGAATTTCATGACGTAGGTACCGAGGTCGTCGGCCTCGACGATCCCCGGGAGCGAGCCGCCCTCGCGCAAGGGCGTGACGTAGCGGGTCGCGATCACTTCGGACAGCATCAGCCCAGGTTACGGGGGCCGGCGCGGGGAGCCCACCGTTCAGGCGGGAGCCCACCGCTCCAGCAGGGCGGCGGTGGTGGTGACGGTCGCGACGAGCGCCAGGCAGTTGCGGATCACCTCGGCGGTGTAGGCGGCGGGCACCCCCGCGATGGCGTCGGAGGGGACCACGACCCGGTAGCCGAGGTTCACGGCGTCGAAGACGGTGTTCGGGATCGCGATGTTCGAGGAGACCCCGGCGACGACGAGGGTGCGGATGCCGAGGTTGCGCAGGAGGGGGTCCACGTCGGTGCCGGCGATCGGCGAGAGCCCGTGCAGCCGGCGGACCACCAGGTCGCTTTCGGCCACCTCGATGGGGGCCGCCACCTCCACCGCCGGGCTCCCCGACAGCTGCCGGACGGGCAGCTTCCCGGCGGCCCGGAACAGCCGCGCGTTGTCGTTCGCGGCCAGCCCGTCGGGCCGTCGCTCGGCGATCGCGTGCAGCACCTGCACGCCGGCCGCGTGCGCGGCGTCCACCAGCGCGGCCACCCGCCCCAGCATCCCCGAGTCCCGCGCCTCCTTGGCGAGTTCGGGCAGGGCGCTCTCCTCGCCGACGACGCCGCTCTGGCACTCGACGGTGAGCAGCGCGGTGGTGGCGGGATCGAGTTCCGGCATGGCTCCCCCTGGTGTGACGGCGATCGATCCCGCATGATTCCTGACACTCAGTCAGATGTGAAGGGGTGCGGGACGGATGGACGGATCACAGCGGCGGGGCCGCCGCATCATGATGACCGACGAGGAAGTGGACGCCTTCCTGCGCGAGCAGCGCACCTGCCGGGTGGCGACCGTTTCCGCGGACGGCCGCCCGCACGTGGGAGCCCTGTGGTTCGCCTGGGACGGGGCCTCGATGTGGCTGTACTCGATCACCCGCAGCCGCCGCTGGTCGGACCTGCGCAAGGATCCGCGGATCTCGGTGGTCGTGGACGCGGGCGAGGCGTACGACGAACTGCGCGGGGTCGAACTCTGCGGCAGCGCCGTCTTCGTGGGCGAGGCGCCGCGCACGGGCGAACCCTGCCCGGAACTCGCCGAGGCGGAGCGGCTCTTTCCGGCCAAGAACTTCGGCGTCGAGGAGATGCCGCACGACGGCCGCCACGCCTGGATCCGCCTCACCCCGGAGTCGATCGTCTCCTGGGACTTCCGCAAGCTCTGAGGTCCTACTCGACCGCGGCGGCGGCCTGTTCCAGGGCCGCCACGGCGGCCCTGATCGAGGGCCGCCGGTCCGCGTCCGCCCGCCACACGACGTACACGTGACGCCGGACGGAATCATTCACGGGCAGCAGCCGGACCCCGGCCGGCACCGGACCGCGCCCGAGCCGGGGCGCCACGCACACCCCGAGCCCGGCCTCCACGAAGGCGAGCTGGGTGTGGTGCTCCTCGGCGATGTGCGCGATGCGCGGCTCGACGCCGGTTCCGCGCAGCGTGTACACGAGCCACTCGTGGCAGAACTGGCCTTCGTTCCAGGAGATCCAGTCGTCGTCGGCGAACTCGGCCATGGAGATCCGGTCGCGGCCGGCCAGCCGGTGGCCGGCCGGGACAGCGATGTCGCAGGAGTCGTCGAGGAGGTGCGCCCGGGTGAGCTCGGCGGGCACGGGCATGCGCTTGTTGTGCCAGTCGATGGCCAGCGCCAGGTCGAGGTCGCCGCGCACGACCGCCGCCATGCTGTCCTCCGGCTCCTGCTCCCGCACCCGGGTCCGCAGTTCGGGGTGTCCGGAGCGCAGGGCCGTCAGCGCCTGGGGCAACAGCCCGCGCATGGCCGTCGGGAAGGCTCCGATCCGCAGCTCGCCGACGGCGCGGCCCCGCTGGGCCTCGACGTCGGCCTGGGCGAGTTCGACCTGGGAGATGATGCGGGCCGCGTGATCGGCGAGCAGCCGTCCGGCGTCCGTGAGCCGGACCCCGCGGCCGTTCTTGGCCAGCAGCGGCTGGCCCACCTCCCGCTCCAGCTTGGCCATCTGCTGGGAGACGGCGGAGGTGGTGACGTGGAGCCCGTCGGCCGCTCCGCCGACCGAGCCGTGGCGGGCGAGGGCATCGAGGGTACGCAGGCGCTCCAGGTTCAACATGTAAGCGATGCTACGCCGTCACCGCCATGAAATCTCGCTTGTCCTACGTAGTTGAGCGGAGCAGAGTTCTCCCCATGAGCGCACCCGCCACCCCTCGCCCCGCCCCTGACCTCAGCATCTCCCCACCGGTCACGGCCGTCCGCGCCGCCCGGGTGGACTGGCGGATCCGCTTCGCGATCCTCTCCGTGGTCTGGGGCTTCAGCTTCCTGCTGATCAAGGTGGGCACGGAGGCCTACGCCCCCTTCCAGGTGGCCCTCGGCCGGGTGTTCTTCGGAGCGCTCGCGCTGCTGACCGTGCTCCTGGTCCGCCGCGAGCCGCTCCCCCGCGGCCGCCGCACCTGGGCCCACCTGTTCGTGGCGGCGCTCCTGCTCAACACCGCCCCCTTCTCGCTGTTCTCGTACGCCGAGCTGAGCATCCCGTCGAGCCTGGCCGGGATCTGCAACGCGACCTCGCCGCTGTGGGGCATGGCGCTGTCACTGGTGGCCCTGTCCGAGGACCGCCCCACGCGCCGCCGCTTCGCCGGCCTGGGCCTGGGCTTCCTCGGCGTCCTGACGGTCCTCGGCGCCTGGCAGGGCTTCTCGGGCATCGACGCCAAGGGCACCGCCCTCGCCCTGCTCGCCTCGCTCTGCTACCCGATCGGCTGGATCTACGTCCGGCGCACGCTGGCCTCGGTGCCGGGCTCGCCGGTGGCGCTGACCGGCGCGCAGCTGATGGTCTCCACGCTGCAACTGCTGGCGGTCAGCGCCGCGTTCACCTCGGCCCCGGCCTCGTTCCCGCTCTGGCCGACGCTGTCGGTGATCGCGCTCGGAGCCCTGGGCACGGGAATGGCCCTCCAGATGCAGTACGGGCTGGTGACGGAGATCGGCCCGACCACCGCCCAGATGGTCACGTACTTCATCCCGGTCATCGCCACCACGGCGGGCGTCCTGCTCCTCGGCGAGCAGCTCCACTGGAACACCCCGGTGGGCGCGGCCATCGTCCTCGCGGGGGCGGCGCTCAGCCAGACCCGCCGCCGGTAGCAGGCGCGGCGCGGCCGGCTACCCGCAGTCGCCGAGGATCGGCCCGGAACCGTCGGGCGTGCAGGCCGCCCACATCATGAACAGCTCCAGCAGGACCGCCACGGCGTTGAGCAGGGCGCAGACGAACGCCAAGAGCCCGGGCCAGGCGTCCCAGATCCGGACGCCGCAGCGCCGCCGGATCCACCGGGCGAGCAGCAGGCAGGCGACCATGGCCGACCGACCGAGGACCGGCCCCGACCACGCGGCGACGTGCTCCATCTCAGGACCGGGACGAGCAACGCCGCGATCACCGTGCCGGGTGTGACCGGGCTCTCCCACTCGGTGTCGGTCGTCCTTCTTGTCCCAGTGGTCGAGCGCGTACCGCACCATCTCGACCGGGTCGATCTTCCCGTCGGGTCCGCGCAGTTCGCGCCCGACCTCGGGCGGCAGGCCCTTGAGGTCGGCAGGGGTCACGGAGTCGGCCCGCATGAGGGGACGCCTCGACGAGGATCTCGTCGTGCGCCCGCGACGGGAGGGCCGGGCCGGGTGCGTCAGTCGAAGCGGCCGCCCGCCGAACGGCGTACCGACGCGGCCACCGCCGCCGCGAGGCCCGGCACCTCGCCCGGCTGCACGCCGGAGACCGTGATCCGTACGCCCGGCCCCGACTCCACCCGGAACCGGCTGCCCGGGGCCACCGCCCAGCCCGCCGCCAGCAGCCGCGTCACCGCCCCCGTCTCGTCGGCGACCGGCACCCACACGTTCATCCCGCTGCGCCCGTGCGCCGCCACTCCCCGCTCCCGCAGCGCCGCGACCAGCGCGTCCCGCCGCTCCGCGTAGGAGCGCGCGACCGCCGTCCGGTCCACCGCCCCCGAGCTCCACAGCTCGACCACCGCGTACTGCAGCAGCCGGCTGACCCACCCCGGGCCCAGCCGCTGCCGCCCCCGTACCCGGTCCAGGGTCACGGCGTCGCCGGTCAGCACCGCCAGCCGCAGGTCCGGCCCGTACGCCTTCGCCGTCGAGCGGACGAGCGCCCAGTGCCGGGTCACCCCGCCGAGCGAGTGCAGCGGCAGGTCCACGATGGCGTGCCCGTGGTCGTCGTCGACCACCAGCACCTCCGGATGGCGCGCCAGCACGGCGCGCAGCTCCGCCGCCCGCTCGGCGCTCACCGCAGCCCCGGTCGGGTTCTGCGCCCGCGCCGTCACCACCAGCGCCCGTGCGCCTTCCCCGAGCACCCGCTCCACCGCGGAGACGACCGGGCCGTCGTCGTCCACCGCCACGGGGACCACCCGCAGCCCCAGCGCCGCCGCCAGGTCCAGGACGCTCCCCCAGCCCGGGTCCTCGATCGCCACCGCGTCGCCCGGCCGCAGGTGCGCGGCCAGTACCCGCTCGATCCCGTCCAGCGCCCCCGAGGTCACCCCCATCGGCCCGGCGGGAACACCGTCCGCGTCGAGGTCGGCCCGGGCCAGCCGCTCCAGCTCCGGCACGACCGGGTCGTCCCCGTACAGCGTCGGCGCCTGCGCGTACCGCCGGGCCGCCTCGGCCAGGGCCCCGTCCAGCGCGGGCAGCAGCCGCACGTCCGGATTGCCGGACGCGACGTCCCGCGCGCCGGGCGGCACCGCCACCCGCAGCTCGTCGCGCGGGGCACTGGCCGGCCGGCCGCGGACCCGGCTGCCGCGCCGCCCGTCGGTCTCGATGACCCCGCGTTCGCGCAGCGTCCGGTAGGCCGCGGCGACGGTGTTCGGGTTCACCCCGAGCACGCCCGCGAGCTCCCGCATCGGCGGCAGCAGTGCTCCCGGGGCCAATGCGCCCGACCCGACGCCCGCCTCGACGCTCGCCGCGATATCCGATGCGCGACGCCCTGTGATCCGATACTCTCCTAGCACAAAGCCAAGTATGCACTAGTACAACGGAGAACGCACCATGACCGCCACGACCGACACGCAAGAGATCCCCGAAACGTCCGGGGCGACCGGGGCGACCGGCGGCGGCTACGAGCCCACCGACCGCACCGTCCCGAGCCGCTCCCGCGAGCGGGCCCGCTACGACCGCGAGACGGTCCACTCGATACTCGACCAGGCCTACGTCTGCCACCTCGGCTTCGTCCGCGACGGCGCCCCGGTGGTCCTGCCGACCCTCTACGGGCGCGTCGGCGAGACCCTCTACGTCCACGGCTCGACCGGCTCGCGCCCGCTGCTCGCCGCGGGCCAGACCGACCCGGGGCTGCCCGTCTGCCTGACCGTGACGCACGTGGACGGCCTGGTGCTGGCGCGCTCCGCCTTCCACCACTCGATCAACTACCGCTCGGTGGTCGTGCACGGCACCGCCCACCAGGTGACCGACGAGGCCGAGCGCCGGATGGCCCTCGACGCCCTCGTCGACCACGTGGTTCCCGGCCGCTCGGCCGACTCCCGGCCCGCCAACGCCAAGGAGCTCGCCGCCACCGCGGTGATCCGCCTCGACCTCGACGAGGTGTCGGCGAAGATCCGCACGGGCGGCCCCAACGACGAGCCCGAGGACACGGGCCTGCCCTACTGGTCGGGCGTGGTCCCGGTCGCGCCGGTGCACGGCACCCCGATCCCGGCCGACGACCTGACCCCCGGGATCGCCACTCCGGACTACCTCGCCGCGCTCTGAGCCCCGAGCGGCTCACCGGACTCACGCGACTCACGGGCGGGCCGGACCTCCGGTCCGCCCGCAGGGCCGTCCCCGGCCCTGCCCGTCTCCGCCGCGATCAGCGCGCCCACGGCCGTCAGCAGCAGTACGGTGCCCAGCACCACGGCGCCGGTCAGCCGCTCCCCCAGCACCAGGACGGCGATCACGGCCGCGCTCACCGGCTCGATCAGCATGATCACGGACACCGTCGCGGCCCGCACCGCGGCGGCCCCGGTGAAGTACAGCGCGTACGCCAGCGCCGTCGGCACCGTGGCCACGTACACCAGCAGCCACAGCACCCGCCCGAGCTCGGCGGTGTGCGGCACCAGCCCCTCCGCCGCGGCGAGCGGCAGCAGGCACACCGTGCCGACGGCGACCGACCAGGCGGTGGTGACCAGCGGGTCCCCGCCCGCCCCGCGCCGCCCCAGCCAGCGGGCCCGCAGGGTCATCCCGGCGTACCCGGCGGCCGACAGCAGGGCCCAGCCGACCCCGAGCGGCCGCACCTCGCCCCCACCGCCGCCCAGGACGAGAACGGCGAGCCCGGCGAGCGCCCCCACGACCGCGGCCACACCGCCCCGGCCCAGCCGCTCGCCCATCCAGTACCGCGCCCCGACCGCGATCAGCACGGGTCCGGCGCCCAGGGTGACCACCGTGCCGACCGCCAGGCCGGTCTCGCGCACGGCGGCGAAGTACGCGGCCTGGAAGAGCGTGAACATCAGGCCGGTGCCGATGAGCGAGGCCGCCGACGGCCGCGCCGCGGCCCGGGCGGCGGCCGCCGCGGCCCGGGGCCGGCGTACGGCGAGCACCCCGAGCAGCACCACCAGCCCGCCGGCGCACCGCCAGAACGACAGGGCGAGCGGGCCGAGGTCACTGGCCAGGAAGAGGAGGGAGGCGGCCGCCCCGGCGGTGCCCCAGGCGGCTCCCGCGACGACGAGGTACAGCAGACTGCGCCCGGAAGCGGGCGAAAGATTCGACACGAGTGTGCTCCGCGCATGCGTGAAGGATGAAGGGGAAGGTCATCGCTTCGCGGGCAGCGCGGATCCGCCCGGGAACTCTCCGGGCCGGATCCTCGTCACAGGGGCAGCTGCCCGCGGCTACGCGGCGGGAGGCGGAAGTACGGTCGAAGGCACGATCGCCACCTTAGGCTCTCGTCGTCTCGCGGTCCAGAACGAGCGCCTCCGGATCGGCCGCCCCCGGCGGGGTGGGCCGCGCGGACTGCGCGATGAACGCCCCGCCCAGCACCAGCGCACCGCCGACGATCTGCGGGGTCGAGAGGTGCTCCTTCAGCAGGATCCAGGCGAACACGGTGGCCACCACCGCCTCCAGGCACGCCACGACACCGGCCACCTGCGGCGAGAGCTTGCGCACCGAGACCACGCCGGTCAGGTAGGCGAAGACGGTCGCGATCAGCACCACCCAGCCGAGCAGGACCCACGCGGACACCCTCAGGTCCCCCATCGAGGCCTGTCCGCCCAGCACCTGCCAGTCCATCTGCCACGGCCGGGCGATCACCGTCATCACCAGCGCGCCGATCAGCATGCCGAACGCGATCACGCCGATCGGGTCGGGTACGTCGTCCTCGGCCCCGTCGCCCGCGCCGTGGTCCGCGAACACGAAGTAGAAGGCCTGGCAGCAGGCTGCGGCGAGGCCGAGCAGCACACCGAGGGGGTCCAGGCTCAGCCCGGACCAGATCTCCACGACGCAGGCCAGCCCCGCGACGGCGACGGCGGCGCCGGCCGCGGCCGCCCGGGTCACCGGCTTGCGCTGTACGAAGCGGATCCAGCCGAGCAGCAGCGCCGGGCCGAGGTACTCCAGCAGCAGGGCCACGCCGACCGGGATCCGGGACAGGGAGGCGAAGTAGAAGGCCTGGACGCCCGCGACGGCGACGATCCCGAAGCCGACGAGCAGCAGGGGTTTGCGCACCAGGAGCCGGCGGTGGCGCCAGGCCAGCGGGGACAGCACCAGCGCCGCCCCGGCCACCCTGAGCCAGACCATGTGGAGGGGGTCGAGACCTGCCTCGATCAGCGGCTTCGCCGCCACACCGGAACCACCGAACGCAACGGCCGAGACGAGCGCGAGGCCCAGTCCGGCGTTTCTCCCTGACGCTTGCATCGGGCCATCATGGCAGGGCCGGTCAGGACCGTCATGGGCGTGACACCTGTTGAGACGGATCCGAGACCGCGCGTGACCGCACCGATGATTTCTGACAGGTCGTCAGTATTGAATGTTCCGCCCGCCGGGGCTACCTTCCGCCGCACGTACCCGACGAGAAGGGGTGGCCGCATGGCCGAAGTGACCGCGGAATCACGCATCGAGGCGTCCGCCGCGAAGGTCTGGGCCCAGCTGACGGACTGGGCGGCGTACGGCGAGTGGAGCATGACCCACACCAATTTCCCCAAGGGCGGCCCCGAGACCCTCGCGGTCGGGGCGACCTTCGTGGAGAACATGAAGATGATGGGCTTCCCGGCCGAGGTCGCCTGGAGCGTCTCGGAGCTGGAGGACGAGCGCCTCTTCGCCATTACGGGCAAGGGCCCGATGGGCGTGGCCATCCTCACCCGGTACACCCTGGTCCCGGACGGCGCGGCCACCACGGTCCGCATCGACGGGGAGTTCAACGGGGCCGCCGTCTCCCTCATGGCGGGCAAGCTCAAGGACTCCGCCACCGCCGCCCTGAACGAATCGCTGCGCAAGCTGGCCGGCCTGGTCGCCTGACCGCCCCACCCGGCCCCCACCCCACCCCGCCCCGACCCCTTCCCGGGCGGGCACCCGCATACGGCGGCGCGCCCCGCGAGAGGACTCGCGGGGCGCGCCGTTTCCATCGTGCGGGCCGGCTCAGTGCTCGTCGGCCAGGATCAGGTAGAGCTTCTTGCGGGCGTCGTTGATGACCGCGAGGGCCTTCTCGCGCTGCTCGGGCGAGCCGGTCTTGAAGACCTGCCCGAAGGCCTCGAACAGGCCGATCCCGGCCGTCCGGACCTCGTGCATCGCCTCGAAGTCGAACCCGCGCCCGGCATCGGCCCAGGGGGCCTCCGCGCCGGACTCGGCCTCGGTGCGGCCGGCGTCCGTGAGCGTGAACAGCTTCTTGCCGCCCTCGCTCTCGCTGGAGATGAGCCCCTCGTCCTCAAGCAGCTGGAGGGTCGGGTAGACCGATCCGGGGCTGGGCTTCCAGGCCCCGCCGCTGCGCTCGCCGATCTCCTGGATCATCTCGTAGCCGTGCATCGGCCGGTCCTTGAGCAGCGCCAGGATCGAGGCGCGCACATCTCCGCGCCGGGCCCGGCCGCGCGGTCCACCGCGTCCGCCGCGCCCGCCCCAGGGGCCGCCGCCGAAGGGCGGTCCGAACGGGCCGAAGGCGGCGCGCCGCCCCTTGAACTCCTCCCGACGATCGGGCCCGCAGTGCCCGTGGCCCCGTCCGTGCTCGTGCTGTCCGTGGTCGTGCTGTCCGTGAGAACGCATGGCTGCGCTCCTTTCGTCTTTCGGTTTCCCGTCATCGCTCTTGCGATGCCTCAACTATCGCTGACCCATCGCGACACGTCAACGATATATCGGAAACTCATACCGAACACGGCTGCGACCAGGCCAGTCATCCGCGATTGGCCTTTGTCGGCGATCGAGAAACGGCCCTACCGTCGGTCCATGCGCCTCCGAATCGTCGACGCCTTCACCGACCGCCCCTTCCGCGGCAACCCCGCCGGAGTGCTCCTCCTCGACGGCGGGTTCCCCCCGGACTCCTGGCTCCGGCAGGTGGCCGCCGAGGTCAACCTCTCCGAGACCGCCTTCGCCCACCCCCTGCCGCCCGGCGGGGACGCCGACTGGGCCCTGCGCTGGTTCACCCCGGCCGCCGAGGTCGACATGTGCGGCCACGCCACGCTCGCCACGGCGCACGTCATCGCGACGAGCGGCCTGGCCACGGGGCTGATCCGGTTCTCCGCGCGGTGCGGAATCCTCACCGCCGAAACGGCCGGGGACTCGACGATCACCATGGACTTCCCGACGTCCTCGCTGACCCCGGTGGAAGCGGATCCCGTGGTGCGCAACGCCCTCGGCGCGGAGATCAAGTCCGTGCACGACACGTCCGAACACATCGGCGACCTGCTCGTCGAGCTGGCGGACGAGCGGGCCGTGCGGGAGCTCGCCCCCGACCACGCCGCCCTGCGCGGCCACGCCCGCCGCGGGGTGATCGTCACCGCGGCCGCCGAGGACCCCTCCTGCGGGTACGACTTCGTCTCCCGCGGCTTCTTCCCGGCCGTCGGGATCGACGAGGACCCCGTTACCGGCAGCGCCCACACCGCGCTCGCCCCGTTCTGGGCCGCCCGGCTGGGCCGTACCTCACTCGTCGGCCTCCAGGGCGGCGCGCGCACCGGACTCGTCGCGGTCGAGCTGGCGGGCGACCGTACGCTGCTGACCGGCAACGCGGTCACCGTCATCGACGGCGAACTGCTCGCACACCCCCACGCCTAGGGGGTGTCTACGGCGTCGGCAGCCAGCCCACCTTGCCCGCGAGCAGCGCGTACCCGCCGAAGGCCACGATGTCGAGCAGGGCGTGCGCGACCACGAGCGGCATGACCCGGCCCCAGCGGCGGTAGGCGAGGACGAAGACGACGCCCATCACCATGTTGCCGATGAACCCGCCGATGCCCTGGTAGAGGTGGTACGAGCCGCGCAGCGCCGAGCTGGCCAGCAGGGCGGCCGTCGGCGACCAGCCCAGCTGGTCGAGCCGGCGCAGCAGGTACGCCAGCACGATGACCTCCTCCACCACGGAGTTCTGCACCGCGGAGAGGATCAGTACGGGGAACTTCCACCACACGTCGGGCAGCGCCTCCGGCACCACCGTCAGGTTGAACCCGCTCGCCCGCGCCCCCAGGTAGAAGGCCAGCCCCGCGCTGCCGATCCCGGCCGCCACCAGGGCCCCGCGCCCCAGGTCCCAGCCGGGCCGGCTCCGGTCGAAGCCCAGCACGCGCAGCCCCGGCACGCCCTCCCGGGTCAGCAGGTGGGCGACCAGCAGCACCGGCACCAGGGCGGTGCCGATGCCGAACAGCTGCCAGGCCAGGTCCAGCCAGGGCCGGCCGGGGGCGTACGAGCCGTTCAGGGTGGCGGCCTGGTCCTTGAGGCCGCCGGGCTTGGTCAGCGATCCGATGAAGCTGATCAGCGAGGAGACGGCGCTCGCCCCCAGCGACAGCGCCAGCACGAGCAGCGTCTCGGTGCGCAGCATTGCGCGCCCGTCCTCGTGCAACGCCTTGACCACCGGCTCCGGCTCCGCCCGCACGTCCGACTCCGTCCCGCCGTTCCGCTTCGTCCACCCCATACTGCCCCCTCGGCAGGGGAAGCGGATCACCGGACCCGGAGCGGACCTGAAGCGGACCCGCAGCGGGCCCGGAGCCGACGCGGGGGCGGCCGGATCAGCGCCGTACCGGCACCGCGGCGCCCACCTCCTCGTCCGCCAGTCCCACCGGCCAGGTGTGCACGGGATCGCCCTTGTGCATCAGCTCGCTGTAGCGCCGGGTGACGGCCGCCAGCGCCTCGTCCCGTTCCATCCCGGACGCCAGCGCCCGGTGGTAGGTGTCCACCTGCCAGGTCGCCCCGTTGACCCGCCGCTGGCAGCGCTCCTCGATGATGCCGAGGTAGTGGTCGCGGTCGGCGGGCTCGATGCCCCACGCGTCCAGTCCGGCCGCCGCCATCGGCAGCAGCTCGTCCAGGACCAGCCGTACGGCGGAGACGCTCGCCAGCCCGCCGCCGCGGCCCCGGCGCGGCCAGCGCAGCCGTGCGTCGATGCCGTAGCGGCAGGCCGCGTCGAAGTTGGCCTCCGCCTCGGCGAACGGCAGCCGCGTCCACACGGGCCGCTGCTCGTCGGCGAGCGTGCGGACCAGCCCGTAGTAGAAGGCGGCGTTCGCCACCACGTCGGCGACCGTCGGCCCGGCCGGCAGCACCCGGTTCTCCACCCGCAGGTGCGGCATCCCGTCGGCGACCCCGTACACGGGCCGGTTCCACCGGTAGACCGTCCCGTTGTGCAGGACCAGTTCCTGCAGGCTCGGCACCCCGCCCTCGGCGAGCACGCGCAGCGGCTCCTCCTCGTCGCAGATGGGCAGCAGGGCCGGGAAGTACCGGACGTTCTCGGCGAAGAGTTCGTACGCCGACTCCACCCAGCGCTCCCCGAACCAGGTCCGCGGCCGCACCCCCTGGGCCTGCAACTCGGGCGGCCGGGTGTCGGTGGCCTGCGTGAACAGCGGTGGCCGCGACTCGCGCCACAGCTCGCGCCCGAACAGGAACGGCGAGTTGGCGCCGACGGCTATCTGCACGGCCGTCACCGCCTGCGCCGCGTTCCACACGTCGGCGAACCGCCCGGGCGTCACTTGCAGGTGGAGTTGTACGGAGGTGCAGGCGGCCTCCGGGACGATCGACCCGGTGCTCCAGCTGAGCCGCTCCACCCCGTCGATGTCGAGCAGGAAGTCCTCGCCCCGCATCATCAGGATCTGCTCGTTCAGCAGCGAGTAGCGGTCCACCGCGGAGAGGTTGGCGGCGACCAGGTCGGAGCGGGTGAGCGTCGGCAGGATGCCGATCATCACCACCCCGGCGTCCATCTCCGCCGCCTGTCGGTGCGCATAGCCGAGACCCGCGCTCAGTTCCTCGGCGAGCTGGTCGAATACCCGACCGCCGAGACGGTGCGGAAGTACGTTCACCTCCAGGTTGAACATTCCGAGTTCGGTCTGGAAATCCTGGCTCGCTATCCGCTCCAGAACCTGCGCATTCACCATTCTCGGCAACCCGTCCGAACCCGCCAGATTCAGCTCGATCTCCAGCCCCATCATGTTCTTGGGGCGATCGAACCTCTTCTCCGCCAGAAGTCGCTCCAGCCCCTCCAGGCACTCGTGGAGCTTCCTCCGATACCTCTGCCGATCGGACAGGTCGAATCCGCCCGCCACGACCTTCTCCCCCATCGGAGCGTCCCTCCTCGATTGCGCCCGGCCCATGCCACCCGGGCGCGCGTGTACGGTCGATGATGCCCCGGAGGCGAGATCCATAACGCCGAGGGGGCGTGCGTGGCGGGGAGCGCGCGCCGGTTTGGCCGAAGGGCGCTATGGCACATTCACTTGGCAAGGCGTCGTATGCAAATTCCGCGCGGGTTTTGCCGGTTCCGGATAATGGGCGCTTTCCAGCCGAGCCCCCGTCCGGTAACCTCCGAGGTCAGCGCGACATGTTCGCGCGCAAGCGGCATGAAAGCCATGACAGCGGGACCGGTAAGCGACTTGTCGGCAATAGGCGGGACAGCTACCCGAAACACTGCGTGAACACATGTCGTATAAACTCCGCAAACGAGGCAGAGAGTTGGCGCGCGGCCATTGCCCCTCAGCCCCCCTCTGGCCCCAGAATGCGACAGCGCCGTCCGCACCTGCCCCGTTCCCCAGGTCTCCCAAGTGAGAGGCGACCCACCATGCCGCTGCATGTCCCTCCGGCTCCCGCGCCCGCCCTGCGCAGCGTCCTCGCGGCACTCGGTTCCCCCACCGCCGTCCACGAGGCGCACACTCCGGCCCTGCGCGCGCTGCAGGGTCCGATGACCGCCGAACTGCCGCTGCCGGTCCACGTCCTGGACCGGCTGAACGTCTCCCAGCTGGCGACGGGGGGCCGCCCGCCCCGCACCCGGCTGACCGCCTGGCGGTTCCTGATCCGCAGCGGCGACCGCTACGTCGCCGCCGCGGACACCCGGCTGACGCCGGACGGCTGGGTCTTCTCCCATTTCTTCGAGGGCCCCTACGTCGCCGCCACCGAACGCGCCCTGCGCCAGGCGGAATCCCTCGGCAAGAACTACCAGCCGCGCTTGCTGTCCGTACCGGAGCTGTACATGCTCACGCTGTGGCTGCACGGGGCGGTCGGCGCCGACCCCTCCGCCGGGCTGCCGGCCGCCGCGGACCTGCTGGTTCCGCTGGCCCCGGCCCCGCCCGGCATCGCCCCGTACCGGCCGCACCCGGTGTCCGAGCTGTTGCCCGTGATGACGCACCGACTCACTCCACCGAGCCCGCCGGTCCCGCCGTCGCTGGCCGCACCGGCCGCCTGAGCGGGTTTCGAGGCTGCGGTCCGGCGGCGCTGAGCAGGTGCGTTCCCTGCCGGTGGTCCGTACGACCCATTCGGCCTAGCCCAGTCGGGCCACCCCCGAACCACCCGAAATGACAGGGGAGTTGAGCTGAACCGCCCGCACGGGTGATGCGTCATCAATCTATGAGGACAGCTGCCGGGAAATCCCTGCGGACGCAACTCCGGAGGGCAACACTGGGACCCTGACCAAACCAAGACGTTGATACGGGGGGCGGCCATGAACAAAGCTTCGAGCCGCAGCACACAGACCACACCGCAGCGAAAGAACGCATCCATGTGCCAGCACCAGCCAGCGTGCCCGTCAGCCGACTCCGCCGACCGGGAGGCCGCCAAGCCGTTGGCCAACCACCCGGAACAGGGCTGGAGCCTGCTGTGCAACGGCGTCCTGCTCTTCGAGGACACCGGTGAGCTGCTGCCGGACGGCCAGATCATCGCCCCGCACCGCCCGCTCGCGGCGGCGCATGTGATGAAGGCGGCCTAGCCGGCGACAGCACTGAACGGGAACGGAGCGCAAGAGAACGACGAAGGGCCGGCCCGGGAATGATTCTCCCGGACCGGCCCTTCGTCATGCAGTCACTTCACACGAATGTGTCAGTTGTCGTACTCGTCCAGCGGCGGGCAGGAGCAGACCAGGTTGCGGTCGCCGAAGGCGCCGTCGATCCGGCGCACCGGCGGCCAGTACTTCTCCGCCGCCGTGACCCCGCCCGGGAACACGGCCTCGTCGCGGCTGTACGGGTGGTTCCACTCGCCGCCCAGCGCCGCCGCGGTGTGCGGGGAGTTGGCCAGCGGGTTGTCGTCCACCGGCCACTCGCCGCCCGCGACCCGCTCGATCTCGCCGCGGATGGCGATCATCGCGTCGCAGAAGCGGTCGATCTCGGCGAGGTCCTCGGACTCCGTCGGCTCGATCATCAGCGTGCCGGCCACCGGGAAGGACATCGTCGGCGCGTGGAAGCCGTAGTCGATCAGGCGCTTGGCGATGTCGTCGACGCTGACGCCCGTCGCCTTCGACAGCGGGCGCAGGTCGATGATGCACTCGTGCGCGACCAGGTTGCCCGGGCCGGTGTAGAGCACGGGGTAGTGCGGCTCCAGGCGCTTGGCGATGTAGTTCGCGCCGAGCACCGCCACCTGGGTGGCGCGCTTGAGGCCCTCGCCGCCCATCAGGCGCACGTACGACCAGGAGATCGGCAGGATGCCCGCCGAGCCCCACGGGGCGGCCGAGATCGGGCCGACGCCCGTCTCCGGACCCGCCGTGGGCTGGAGCGGGTGGTTCGGAAGGTACGGGGCCAGGTGCGCCCGGACACCGACCGGGCCGACGCCCGGGCCGCCGCCGCCGTGCGGGATGCAGAAGGTCTTGTGCAGGTTCAGGTGCGAGACGTCGCCGCCGAAGTGACCCGGCTTGGCCAGGCCCACCAGGGCGTTCAGGTTGGCGCCGTCCACGTACACCTGACCGCCGGCCTCGTGCACCTGGGCGCAGATGTCGGCGACGTGCTCCTCGAACACACCGTGCGTCGAGGGGTACGTGATCATCAGCACGGCGAGCTCGTCGCGGTGCTGCTCGATCTTGGCGCGCAGGTCGGCCGCGTCCACCTCGCCGTCGTCGGCGGTCTTGACGACGACGACCTTCATGCCGGCCATCACGGCGCTGGCGGCGTTGGTGCCGTGCGCGGAGGACGGGATGAGGCAGACGGTGCGCTGCTCGTCGCCGTTCGCCCGGTGGTAGGCGCGGACGGCCAGCAGGCCGGCGAGCTCACCCTGGGAGCCGGCGTTCGGCTGGATGGAGACCTTGTCGTAGCCGGTGACCTCGCAGAGACGTTCCTCCAGCTCGGTGATGAGCGTGAGGTACCCCTCGGCCTGCTCGACCGGGGCGAACGGGTGCAGCTGGCCGAATTCGGGCCAGGTGACCGGCTCCATCTCGGTGGTCGCGTTGAGCTTCATGGTGCAGGAGCCCAGCGGGATCATGCCGCGGTCCAGCGCGTAGTCCTTGTCCGCCAGCTTGCGCAGGTAGCGCAGCATCGCGGTCTCGCTGCGGTGCTGGTGGAACACGGGGTGCGCCAGGTAGTCGTCCGAGCGCAGCAGGCCCTCGGGCAGCGCCTCGGCCGTGGTCTCGTCGAGCGTCTCGATGTCCGCGGTGACGCCGAAGGCGGCCCAGACGGCCTCGATGCCGGCGCGCAGCGTCGTCTCGTCGCAGGAGACGGAGACGAGGTCGGCGTCGACCTGGAACAGGTTGACCCCGCCCTGGCGGGCGGCGGCGACGACCTCGGCGGCCTTGCCGGGCACCCGGGCGGTGACGGTGTCGAAGTACGAGCCGTGCACGAGCTCGACCCCGCCGGCCCGGAGACCGGCCGCGAGCAGGCTCGCGTAGCGGTGCGTGCGGCGGGCGATCGTCCGCAGGCCGTCGGGGCCGTGGTAGACGGCGTACATGCCGGCCATGACGGCGAGCAGCACCTGCGCGGTGCAGATGTTGCTGGTGGCCTTCTCGCGGCGGATGTGCTGCTCACGGGTCTGCAGGGCGAGGCGGTAGGCCTTGTTGCCGTCCGCGTCCACGGAGACGCCGACGAGGCGGCCCGGCAGCGAGCGGGCGTGCTTGTCCTGGACGGCCATGTAGCCGGCGTGCGGACCGCCGAAGCCCATCGGGACGCCGAAGCGCTGGGTGGTGCCGACCGCGATGTCCGCGCCGAGCGCGCCCGGGGAAGTCAGCAGGGTCAGGGCCAGCAGGTCGGCGGAGACGGCGACGATCGCGCCGAGCTCGTGCGCCTGGTCGATGACCGGCTTGATGTCCCGCACGGCGCCGGAGGCGCCCGGGTACTGGAGGAGCACGCCGTAGACCCCGCGCTCGGCGACCTCGGCCGGGATGCCACCGGACAGGTCGGCGACGACGACCTCGATGCCGATCGGCTCGGCGCGGGTCTCGATCACGGCGATCGTCTGCGGCAGCGCGTCGGCGTCTACCAGGAAGATGTTGCCCTTGGACTTGCCCACGCGGCGGGCCAGCGTCATGGCCTCGGCGGCCGCCGTGCCCTCGTCGAGGAGGGAGGCGCCGGAGGTCGGCAGGCCGGTGAGGTCGGCGACGACGGTCTGGAAGTTGAGGAGCGCCTCCAGGCGGCCCTGCGAGATCTCGGGCTGGTAGGGCGTGTACGCCGTGTACCAGGCCGGGTTCTCCATCACGTTGCGCAGGATCACCGGCGGGGTGAAGGTCCCGTAGTAGCCGAGACCGATCATGGGCGTGAGGACCTGGTTGCGGTCGGCGAGCGTGCGCAGCTCGGCCAGCACCTCGGCCTCGGTCAGCGCCTCGGGCAGGTTCAGCGCCTCGGCGCTCTTGATCACATCCGGTACCGCGGCGGCGGTCAGTTCGTCCAGCGAGCCGTAGCCCACGTGGGCGAGCATCTTCGCCTGCGCCTCGGCATCCGGGCCGATGTGGCGCTGCTCGAAGGGGATGCCTCGCTCCAGCTGGGAGAGCGGAATGCGGTTGGCGGTCATGTACGGAGGCCTCCTGGGTCGTACGACCTGCGAGGGGCACCACGGCGCGGGCACCCGGACGGCCTCCCCCTCTGTCATCTCAACCTGAGAGCTTCACCGGAGTCGCGGGGGTGACCCGCGGATTCCGGCTTTCACCGTCGGTGAGGAGGGGAACCGGCACTGCGCGCCCGGTACCCGCCCCTGCTTTCCAGAGTGGCCTCGTCACGTGCGGTACGTATGCCTGAGAGATTCCGGGGAGGATTTGCTCCTTCGGCGCCTCCGTCGTTCTCACTCGGAGGACTCTCCCGCACAGGGTCAACAGCCGTCACCCAGCCTACCAGCGAGGTTCTGGCCCCTGCTTCGAGTGGCCCGCACTGCGGAAATGCCCTTCTGTAGTCATTACGGAGGAGTTGCGACCATATGGAGGGACCGTGCAGACCGACATCGATCCGCGCAGCCTGATCGGCCGCAAGGCGTTCGACCGCAACGGAACCAAGATCGGCACCGTCGACGAGGTGTACCTCGACGATGCCACGGGCGTGCCCGAGTGGGCCGCCGTCCGGACGGGCCTGTTCAGCCGGGACGCGTTCGTCCCGCTGGAGCCGAGCGAGGTCGTCGACGACACCCTGCGGGTCCCCTTCGAGCGCTCCCTCATCAAGGACGCCCCGGACTTCGGCGTCGGCCGCCACCTCTCCCCAGAACAGGAACTCCAGCTCTACCACCACTACGGCCTGGACATTTCCCTCCCGTCGGACATCCGCCGCGACTTCGGCCGCCTGGCGAACGGGGAGGACGGCCCCTAAGCCGCCGGCCGCGGATCGGCACGGCCCACGAGGGGCAGCGGATCGGAGGGCTCCAGCTCGGGGTCGTCCACTCGGAAGGTGCGCACCCGGCCCGGTGGCGATCCGGGCTGCTCGAAGCGCACGGTCACCCTCCCGACCCCGCTGCCCTGCACCCAGCCGGGCCCGTACACGGCGTGCAGTACGTCGCTCCCGGCCGCCCAGCGCCGCTCCGGGGCGGCCTCGGGCTCCCCGCCCGGCCCCCCGGCCTCCGCGCCCTCGGCGGCCCCTCCAGGCCCTCCAGGCCCCACCGCCCCCGAAGGCCCACCGGACTCCGCCGCACCATCCGCCGCTACGCCTCCAGCTCCCGCGGCGGCCCCCGCGGCACCCTCCGCGGCTGCGGCCCCGGCGACCGCCTCCGCGGCCGCAGCCTCCTCCGCCGCCAGCGACTGCGCGAACAGGTCCTCCTGCGTGTAGTCCGCCAGGCCCGTCACGCCCACCCCGAGCAGCCGAACCCCGCCCGTGGTGTCCACGGCCTCCAGCAGCCGCGCCGCGGCCTCCCGCACCACCGCGGGATCGTCCGTGGGCCCCCGCAGCGTCTCGGAGCGGGTCAGCGTGGAGAAGTCGTAGCGCCGCACCTTCAGCACGATCGTGCGCCCCGAGTGCCCCGAGCCGCGCAGCCTCTGCACGCACCGGTCGGCGAGGCGCTGCACCTCGGTGCGGATCCGCACCCGGTCGTGCAGGTCCACGTCGAAGGTGTCCTCCACCGACACCGACTTAGCGTCGCGCTCGGCGACCACGGGCCGGTCGTCCAGTCCCAGCGCCATCCGGTACAGCCCGAGCCCGTGCGAGCGCCCGACCATCCGGACCAGCTCGTCCTCGCCGGCCTCGGCCAGCTCCCCGACCGTGGTGATACCGGCCCGCCGCAGGTGCTCCCCGGTGACGGGCCCCACCCCGGGCAGGGTCCGCACCGACATCGGGGCGAGCAGCTCCCGCTCGGTGCCCGGTTCGATCAGCAGCAGCCCGGCCGGCTTGGCCTCCTCCGACGCCACCTTGGCCAGCATCTTGGATCCCGCCAGCCCCACGGACCCGCTCAGGCCCGTCACGGCCCGGATGTCCGCCCGCAGCCGCTCCCCCGTCTCCCGGGCGCCCTTCGAATCGAAGGCGGTCCCGCCCGCCTCCAGGTCCACGAAGGCCTCGTCCAGGCTGAGGGGCTCCACCAACGGGGACAGCTCCCGCAGCAGCCCCATGACCACCTCGCTGACCGCCTGGTACAGCCGGAAGCGCGGGATCAGGTACGCGCCGTTCGGGCAGAGCCGGCGCGCCTGGGCCGTCGGCATCGCCGAATGCACCCCGAAGCGCCGGGCCTCGTAAGAAGCGGTGGCGACGACTCCGCGCGGCCCGAGTCCGCCGACGATCACGGCCTTGCCGCGCAGGCTCGGCTTCGACGCCTGCTCCACGGAGGCGTAGAAGGCGTCCATGTCCAGATGCAGGATGGTCGGCGCGGCTCTCACAGCCCCGATGCTGCCTCATGCCACTGACATTCGGCCGGGGCCGGGCCCCGGGTGTGCGGGCCGCGCCGGAAAGCGTGCTCAGCCGGCCCGGTTGCGCCGCGCCGCCAGCTCGTCCGTCGGGTTGTGTCCGACCACCGTCTCACCGGTGTCGACCCGCTCGCCGTGCAGCTGCGACAGCGCGTTCTCCACGTCGCGCCAGACCACGCCCACGGCGATGCCGAAGATGCCCTGGCCGCCCTGGAGCAGGCTCACGACCTGGTCCGGCGAGGTGCACTCGTACACGGTGGCGCCGTCGCTCATCAGCGTCATGCGCTCCAGGTCCGAGAACCCGCGGTCGCGCAGGTGCTGGACCGCGGTCCGGATGTTCTGCAGCGCCACCCCGGTGTCCAGGAAACGCTTGACGATCTTGAGGACCACCACGTCCCGGAAGCTGTAGAGGCGCTGCGTCCCCGACCCGCTGGCGGGGCGCACCGTGGGCTCCACCAGCCCGGTCCGCGCCCAGTAGTCCAACTGGCGGTACGTGATGCCCGCCGCGGCGCACGCGGTCGGTCCCCGGTAGCCGACCTGCTCGGGTGCCGGCTCCGCTCCCACCGGCGCGACCGGCGTACTGTCCGGCTGACGGCGCGCGGATCCCGCCGCACTGCCGTGGAGCGGGTACGGCCCACCGTCACTTCGCACGGGGATGCCCCCGGTCGTACCGTCGCCCGTGACTCTCACGCCGACCCTCCGTCCTTGACCTGCCCCCTCGAAGGTAGGCAGTCACCAGGGGTGCGTCAACGATCGCCACACTCGGCACGCCGAGTGATAATCACCCTGAGAGTGGTTTCCCGTGTCCTGTGCCGGGGAAAGGCTATCCGAATGGGCTGATGCTCCCCGTGGACACGCGTCGTGGACGGCACGGCCGGCGCGGCCGCCGGCTCATTGCGGGCCGGTGCCGAAGTCCTCCGGGGAGATCTGGTCGAGGAACTCGCGGAACTTCTCCACCTCGTCCTCCTGCTCGTCAGGAATGGCGATTCCGGCGTCGTCCAGCACGCCGTCGCTCCCGTAGATCGGCGTTCCGGTGCGCAGGGCGAGCGCTATGGCGTCGGAAGGACGCGCGCTCACCTCCACCCCGCTGGCGAAGACAAGCTCCGCGTAGAAGACGCCCTCCCGCAAATCCGTGATCCGGACCTCGGTGAGCTCCTCGCCGACCGCCTCCAGCACGTCCTTGAACAGGTCGTGCGTCAGCGGGCGGGCAGGGGCCATGCCCTGCTGCGCGAAGGCAATGGCGGTCGCCTCCCCCGGTCCGATCCAGATGGGGAGGTACCGGTCGCCTCCCACTTCACGCAGGAGCACGATCGGTTGGTTGGAGGGCATTTCCACCCGGACACCCACAACGTCGAGCTCGTTCACACAGCAACCCTAGGACCTGCTCGGCAGGTTTGGGTAGTCGGGCCCCCTCGGAGATCCCCGAGGTCAGTGCAGACGGACCCCGAGAGCGGTCTGCACCAAGGCCTCGTGGAGCCGTACGGAGAGTCCCGCGAGCTCCTTCAACGTGGCCTCCGCATGGGCCCTGGTCTGCGGGTTGCGGTGGCGGCGCAGTGGTGCCACGACCTGCTCCACCAGACCCGCCTCGCGGTCCGCGGCGGCCTTCATGGCCCGCAGGTGGCGCGGTTCCAGCCCGAAGCGGCCCAGATCCGCCACCAGGCGTGCCACGGTGACCGTCTCGGCGTCGAATCCGCCACCCGGGGCCTCGCCGATCAGCCCGTACGACTCCCACTCGGCGAGCTGGGCCTCGTCGACCTCGGCCGCGGCGAGCAGCTCGGCGCGCCCCACCCGGGGCGCGGCGGCCCGCTCCCGGCCCACCTCGCCGTAGACGGCGCCGGGACTCGCGGGATCGACGAAATCCCCGTGCGCCGTGGGCGCGGGGATACGGATCTGCTCACCGCGGGCGAGCGCGTCCAGCTGCTCGCGGATGACCTTCAACGGCAGGTAGTGGTCTCGCTGCAACCGCAGGATCCGGGCCAGCCGCTCGACGTCCTCGGTGCTGAACTTGCGGTATCCGGAAGGTGTGCGCCGGGGCTCGACGAGCCCCTCCGCCTCCAGGAAGCGGATCTTCGAGATCGTGACTTCGGGGAACTCGTCGCGCAGCAGCGTGAGCACCGTTCCGATGCTCACCAGCCGCCCGGCCGAGCCGACGCTGCCGGCGGTGCCGCTCTTCGGGGCACCGCCGGTGGGGATGCGCAGCATGGGACCTTCCCTCTGGGGGGTGTCCCCCGGACGGAGTCCGGAGGTGCGGGTCCCCCGGACGGAGCCCGGGCGGGGGACCCCCCGGGCACACCCCAGGGGAAGGATCAGATGCCCCGCAGGCTCGCGTAGAAGACCAGCCGGTACTTGCCGATCTGCACCTCGTCGCCGTTGTGCAGGGCGACGGAGTCGATCGGCTCACGGTTCACGTACGTGCCGTTGAGGCTGCCCACGTCGGCGACGGTGAAGCCGCCGTCCTGGCTCCTGCGGAATTCGACATGCCGCCGGGAGACCGTCACGTCGTCCAGGAAGATGTCGCTCTGCGGGTGCCGGCCCGCCGTGGTCAGCTCACCGTCCAGCAGGAAGCGGCTGCCGGAGTTGGGACCGCGCCGCACGATGAGCAGAGCGGAACCCGGAGGCAGAGCTTCCACCGCGGCCTGGGCCTCGGGGGACAGCGAGGACGACACGTGCTGCTGTCCCGACGCCTCGGCCTCGTAGGCCTCAAGGCCCGAGATCGAGATGGTGGACGTGGTCTCCGAGGCACGCTCCGGCGTCAGGCCCGCCCGCAGCGGCGCGCCGCAGTTGGAGCAGAACCGGCTGGCCGCATCGCTGCGGTGTCCGCACCTGCTGCAAACCTGCTCGGCCGACATGGACGGCTCCTCGCGCCGCGGCTGCCCCGCGGAGGCGTTGGTGGCATACGGGTCGGGGGCAAACCCTCCACCCGAACTTGAGGTTGATGGTTCACCGAAACCTATGCGCCCGGAACCGGCAGGGTCAACAGACGACGCGCCCGGCGCGCCCGGAACATCCCCCGCGCCGGCGACCTCGTCACGGAAGAGCGGCCGGTCGCCCTGCCCTTCCACCTCTCCCTGCCCCGCACGGTGCTTGGCCGCACCGCTTTCCTCGCGGTTCTTCTTTCCGAACAACTTCTCAAACAACTTCACGGGCGATTCCCCTTGAACGAAACAGACCCGCCCGTGGGGCAGGACGAACTCCGAATGCACACACCTGCCGACCCGGACATTCTCACAACGTCCGTAACCACCAGACAGTTTCCACCACGCGGCACGACTTCAGTGCGCCGACCCCCCGCAGGCATCAGCCCGCGTGAGGCCGTCCGCGCTCCGTCCCGCGTCACGACGATGACGACCGAGCGTAGTCAGGCTGCTTCGCAGCCCGCAAGGCATCCACAACGATCTTCGCCGGTCGTGTGACGCCGACGGTGGCCTGTTCCTTCTCCAGTGTCTGCACGACACCGCCGGGGATGTTCAGGGCGGGCTCCAGATCCTGCGGCTTGCCGATCACCTTGAACTCATAAGGCTGTGTGATCTTCTTACCGTCGATCCCGATGCCGCCGCCCTCGTCCGAGAAGAAGGAGCTCGCCACTACCCGCACACCGTTGACCTGGATCGCCTCGGCCCCGGCCGCCCGCAGCTCCTGGAGGGTGTCCAGCAGCTGGTCCGACTGCACCTGGCCCGTGGGATCGGTGATCTTCAAGACGATGCCCGGCCCCTGAGCTGCCACCGTACCGGCCAGGATCCCGAGTTGGCGTTCCTTCTCGACCGTCTGCCGACGCGCCTCCTCGGCCTGGTTCGAGCTGCTCTCCAGTTCCTTGCGCTGGTCCTCCAGCCGCTGCTTCTCGTCCTCCAGGCGCTTGGTCCGCCCGTCGAGCTCGTCGAGGATCCGCACGAGGTCCTCCTGACGGGCCCCGCGCAACGCGCTGGAGTCGCTGTTCGAGCGCACCTGGATGGCCAGGCCCAGACCGAGGACGAACAGGAGAAGCGCGACGATCAGTTGGGCCCTGCTCGCTCGGGGCGGCCACACCGACTCCGCCAGCCGCTGCCGGCCGCTGCGCGCGGGCGCCCCGGGCTCACCGGGCTGCGCCTCCCCGCCACCCGCCGGGGGCCCGGCGGGCCGCGCCGGCTCGTCCTGGGGCGGCAGCTCCGAGCCCATCGGCTCCTCGGGCGGGTTGTCGTTCGTACTCATCGGCCTCACGCCCGGAACACGTGCCGGCGGATGGCCGCGGCGTTGGAGAAGATGCGGATGCCCAGGACCACGACCACACCGGTGGACAGCTGCGAGCCGACGCCCAGCTTGTCGCCGAGGAAGACGATCAGCGCCGCGACGACCACGTTCGACAGGAACGACACCACGAAGACCTTGTCGACGAAGATGCCGTCCAGCATCGCGCGCAACCCCCCGAACACCGCGTCCAGCGCCGCCACCACGGCGATCGGCAGATAAGGCTCGACGACGGCCGGCACTTCGGGCCGGACCAGAAGTCCGACCACCACTCCGGCCACCAGGCCCAGTACCGCGATCACGATGCACCCTTCTTCGGCTCTTCTGCTGTAGCTGTACGTACGGTCAGGCTGGACGCGGCCGGCAGTCGCAGCCCGTCCGCCGGGGACAAGGTGGCGCGGATCCCGTAGTTCTCCTGCAGGGCGTGCAGGTACTGGCCGTCCGCGGAGTCCTGGAACGCCGTCCCGAGCCGCTTCTTGTCCCCCACCGCCAGCACTTCGTACGGCGGCACCAACGGCCTGTTGTCGACCAGTATCGCGTCACCCGCGGCCCGGATCGCCGACAACGCCGTCAGCCGCTGCCCGTTGATCGAGATGGCCTCGGCCCCGGACTGCCACAGCCCGTTGACGATCTTCTGCATGTCCCGGTCCCGCAGCCGGCCGGTGTCCGAGAACCCGGCGTTCTCGCGCGGCTTGCCGCCACCGCCGGAAGAGGAGCCCTTCGCGTCGTCGACGACCAGCTTCAGACCCGGCCCCTGGACCTCGGTCGCACCGGACAGCAGCGCCACGAGCTGCCCCTGGTCCCCGCCGTGCTGTTTGAGCGCCTCGCGCTGGCGGCTCGCGACGTTCTCCCGCAGCCGCTCGATGTCCCGCTCCAGGCCGTCCGCGTGCTCGTCGGCCCGCTGCACCCGGTCGATCAGCTCCTGCCGCTCCTTGGCCAGCACCGGCGCCGCTATCCGCGCCTGGGCGGCACCCAGCGTGACGACCATGGCGGCGAGCACGAGCCCGGCGGCGAGCGCCAGCTTGGCCTTCAGATTGCGCGGCAGACCGGCCGTGCCGTCCGCCTCGCGCCGGGCCGACGCTTCCGCGTAGCCCTCGTCGAGACTGTGGTCCATCACGTGCGTCAGCAGCGACATGGACGCGTCCGGGCGCGCGGGGGGCGCCGGCGCCGAACTCCGGTTGTGGGGCGGCTGCGACATGCCGCTCATCGTCGCATGTCGGCGCCGCCCGTACCGAATGCGCCCGTCCGGTGGACAGGGAGCAACATCCTCCGCACCCTGCCCACCGGACCGCTCTGTTCCGTCAGCTGCCGGGGCTCAGCGCCCGGCGCCGTCCACGACGGCCGCCCACTCGTCCAGGAGCGCCTGCGCGGACGCGTCGTCGGGCCCCTCGGCCCACAGGTGCGTGACGGCCTCCGCCGGGTCCGGCAGGACCAGCGCCCACCGTCCGTCGGCCTCCACGACCCGCACACCGTCGGTGGTGTCCACCTGCCGGTCCCCGGCCGCCTCCACGACCCGCCGCATGACGAGCCCCTTCACCGCCCACGGAGTCGGCACGTCCCGCTTGAGTACATGGGCTCGCGGTATCCGCGCATCGATCTGGCTCAGCGTGAGCTGCGTCCGCGCCACCAGCCCGATCAGCTGGACGAACGCCGCCGATCCGTCGAAGACGCTGCTGAACTCCGGAACGATGTAGCCGCCCCGGCCGTCTCCGCCGAAGATCGTGTTCTCCGCCCGGCCCACGCGCGTCAGGTCGTCGGGCGAGGTCGTCGTCCACTCCACCTGGGTGCCGTGGTACGCCGCCACCTGCTCGGCGATCCGGGTCGTGGTCACCGGCAGCGCCACCTTGCCGCTGCGCTTCTCCGCGGCCACCAGGTCGAGCAGCACCAGCAGGGCCCGGTCGTCCTCGATGATCCGCCCGCGCTCGTCGACCAGGGAGATCCGCTCGCCCACCGGGTCGAAGCGCACCCCGAAGGCGGCCCGCGCCGAGGCCACGATCTCCCCGAGCCGTACCAGCCCGGCCCGCCGGGACTCCGCCGTCTCTGTCGGCCGGGACTCGTCGAGGCCGGGATTGATCGTCAACGCGTCCACTTCGAGCCGGCCCAAGAGGCTGGGCAGGACGAGCCCGGCACTGCCGTTGGAGGCGTCCACGACCACCTTGAGCCCGGAGTCGGCGACACCGGTCGTGTCCACCCGCCGCAGCAGCGAACCCGTATAGGCGTCGAAGACACTGCCCGGGAACTGGAGGTCACCGATCTCGCCCGGGAAGGCGCGCCGGTACTCCTGGCGCGCGTACACCCGGTCCAGCTTGCGCTGCTGCTGCAGCGAGAGGTCGGCTCCCCGCTCGTCCAGGAACACGATGTCGACCGAGTCCGGCACTCCGGGCGAGGTACGGACCACGATCCCGCCCGCGGTACCACGGGCGGTCTGCTGCCGCGCCACCGGCAGCGGTACGTTCTCCAGGTCGCGCACGTTGATCGCGCTGGCCTGCAGCGCAGAGATCACCGCCCGCTTGAGCGCTCTCGCGCCGCGGGAGTGGTCACGGGCCGTGGTGACCGTCGCGCCCTTCTTCAGGGTCGTCGCGTACGCACCGGCGAGCCGGACCACCAGCTCGGGGGTGATCTCCACGTTCAGGATGCCGGTGACGCCGCGGGCACCGAAGAGATGCGCCTGACCGCGGGACTCCCAGATCACCGACGTGTTGACGAAGGCACCGGCCTCGATCGTCTTGAAGGGGTAGACGCGCACGTTCCCCTGGATGATCGATTCCTCACCCACCAGGCACTCGTCACCGATGACGGCCCCGTCCTCGATCCGGGCGGCCCGCATGATGTCGGTGTTCTTGCCGATGACGCAGCCGCGCAGATTGCTGTGCGGCCCGATGTAGACGTTGTCGTGGATGACGGCCTTGTGCAGGAAGGCCCCGCTCTTCACGACGACGTTCGACCCGACCACCGTGTGCTCGCGGATCTCCACGCCGGCCTCGACCTTGGCGTAGTCCCCGATGTACAGCGGCCCGCGGAGCACGGCGTCCGGGCTCACCTCGGCGCCTTCGGCGATCCACACGCCGGGCGAGATCTCGAAGCCGTCCATCTCGACCTGGACCTTGCCTTCGAGAACGTCGGCCTGCGCCTTGACGTAGCTCTCGTGCGTGCCGACGTCCTCCCAGTAGCCCTCGGCCACGTAGCCGTAGATCGGCCGGCCTTCCTTCATCAGCTGCGGGAAGACGTCACCGGACCAGTCGACCGGAACATCCGGGTCCACGTAATTGAAGACCTCGGGCTCCATCACGTAGATGCCGGTGTTGACGGTGTCCGAGAACACCTGCCCCCACGTCGGCTTTTCGAGGAAGCGCTCAACCTTGCCTTCCTCGTCCACGATGGTGATGCCGAATTCCAGCGGATTCGGCACCCGCGTCAGGCACACCGTGACGAGTGCGCCCTTCTGTTTGTGGAACCGGATGAGATCGGTGAGGTCGAAGTCGGTGAGCGCATCGCCGGAAATGACGAGGAAAGCATCGTCCTTCAAGGCCTCCTCGGCGTTCTTCACGCTGCCGGCAGTGCCGAGTGGCTTCTCCTCGTTGGCATAGGTGAGCTCCATACCGAGCTCCTCGCCGTCACCGAAGTAGTTCTTGACCAGTGACGCCAAGAACTGGACGGTAACAACGGTCTCACTGAGCCCATGCCGCTTGAGCAGCCTGAGCACGTGCTCCATGATCGGCCGGTTGGCCACCGGCAGGAGCGGCTTGGGCATGCTTGAGGTCATGGGGCGAAGGCGAGTGCCTTCGCCACCGGCCATCACGACGGCCTTCATGTCGGAAGAGTCCTCCTTGAGAGACGGCGTTCTCGCCGACCTCACCCGTCCCGGACGGTGACTCCGCAACTCCTCCGCGTCAGTCCCACGCCGAGCGAGCTCAATCGGCCGTGGCGTCCGCCTTCACGAGCCGGCGGACTTGCACCACGTAAAGGATTCCTGCCCACCAGTAGAGGGTTGTACCCCATCCGGCGAACGCCCATCCGAAAACTGACCCCATCCAGGCCAACCAACCCGTACCGTCACTGAGCAACAGCAGCGGGAAGGCGTACATCAGGTTGAAGGTCGCGGCCTTGCCGAGGAAGTTGACCTGCGGCGGCGGATAGCCGTGTCGGCGCAGGATCCAGACCATGACCAGCAGCATCAGCTCGCGGGCCACCAGTGCCCCGGTGAGCCACAGCGGCAGAATCTCGCGATAGGTCAGGCCGAAGAGCGTGGAGAGGATGTACAGCCGGTCCGCGGCAGGATCCAGCAGCCGGCCGAGGTTGCTGATCTGATTCCAGCGCCGCGCCAGCTTCCCGTCGAGGTAGTCACTGACCCCGCTCAGCATGAGCACGGCCAGTGCCCAGCCGTCGTGCTCCTCCAGAATCAGCCACAGGAACAGGGGCACGCCGGCGAGGCGAGCCATGCTCAGGATGTTCGGAATGGTGAAAATTCGGTCCGTCTGAACCCGAGTCTCCTGGACCTCCACCCGGGGGCCTCCACTGTTGAACGTACGAACGATGCCTCATGACCCTACAGGACCCCACAGGGACCCAGAACGCAGAAAAGCCCCGCACCAGAAGGTGCGGGGCTTTCCCACAATGATTGTTCGGCGGCGTCCTACTCTCCCACAGGGTCCCCCCTGCAGTACCATCGGCGCTGAAAGGCTTAGCTTCCGGGTTCGGAATGTAA